>CAZBXR010000005.1:0-46969 GCA_964496145.1 uncultured Chthonomonas sp.
GATACTACCCATTTGCTTCATCCTCTTCTTTCCTGCCTTTTGCTTGGCGGCTTGCTTATCCATGTCAACGCCTTCAAAGAACGGCGAGACACGATCATCGGCTAGAACTCTTCGGTAAAACTTATCCACTGCGGCGTCGACGGCGGCCTGGCCGCCGAGTTTTTCAAATAGTGTGCTCATAGATTCGATCCTGAAAGGCAACCGTGCCCTTCAGGATTCAATCGTGAGGCATCTAGGTTCGCCGGAATATGACGTGCATCATGTTTCAGAAAAGAATCGAAAGGGCGACGAGACCCTGTCCGGTACAATAGCATCTGCCGCATGGATCAGTCCCTTATTAGAAATTTTTGCATCATTGCGCATATTGACCACGGCAAATCCACTCTTGCCGACCGGTTGATCGAGCGTTGTGGCGCTATCCGAGGCTCCGCCCAAGAGCAAATGCTCGATTCGATGGAGCTCGAGCGCGAACGAGGCATCACCATCAAGATGGCCGCCGTGCGCCTCAGCTACACGGCAAAAGACGGCAAAACGTATCAGCTCAACCTCATCGATACGCCCGGCCACGTGGACTTCACCTACGAGGTAAGCCGAGCCCTGTACGCCTGCGAAGGCGCTCTGCTCGTGGTGGACGCGAGTCAAGGAGTCGAGGCCCAAACCATCGCCAACGCCAGCATGGCGATGAACCAAAACCTCGAGATCGTCCCGGTCATCAACAAAATCGATCTCCCTCACGCCGACGTCGATCGAGCAAAAGAAGAGATCGAAATGGCGGTTGCGGTCGATGCGTCCGACGCGCTTTGCGTCTCGGCCAAATCCGGAATCGGGATCGACGAACTGCTTGAAGCGATTGTCGAGAGGGTGCCTTGCCCCAAGGGCAATCCGGACGCCCCCCTGCGCGCCCTCATCTACGATAGCCACTTCGATAGCTATCAGGGAGCCATTTCTTACATCCGGGTTCGCGATGGCAAGGTGAAAAAGGGCGACAAGATCATGATGATGTCCACCGGCGGAAAGTTTGATGTGGACAGCACGGGTCACTTCGGGCCGGGTCTCACCGTGAACCAAGGGCTAGAGTGCGGCCAGGTCGGCTTCGTCACCGCTGCGATCAAGTCGATTGGAGATGCCAACGTGGGAGACACCATCACCCACACTTTGAATCCTGCCGAAGAAGCCCTGCCGGGATATCGAAAAGCGCTGAGCATGGTCTTCTGCGGCCTGTATCCCAGCGACGGCGACCAATACAAAGATCTGAGAGACGCCCTCGAGAGGCTCACTTTGAACGACGCCGCGCTCCAATACGAGCCGGAGACCAGTGCGGCACTCGGGTTTGGGTTTCGGTGTGGCTTCTTGGGCCTGCTTCACATGGAGATCGCCCGCGAGCGATTGGAGCGCGAATTCAATCTCGATCTGATTCTCACCGCCCCCAGCGTCGATTACTTGGTGACCGACAAGAAGGGCGTAGCCACCCACATCAGCAACCCTTGCGAGTTCCCGGGCGCGAACGACATCGAGATGGTCGAAGAACCCATGGTGAAGTCGACTATCATGGTGCCGGTTGAATATGTGGGCGCGGTGATGAACCTCTGCCAAGAGAGGCGAGGCATCTACGAGCGGACGGAATACCCCACCCCGAATCGGGTCATTCTTCACTACACGCTGCCTCTCGGCGAAATCCTGCTGGACTTTTTTGACAAACTCAAATCGAGCACTCGGGGATATGCCTCTTTTGACTACGATGTCAGTGGTTACTCGCACTCAAATCTGGTCAAGGTCGATATCTTGCTGAACGGAGATCCGGTGGACGCTCTCAGCTTCATCGTTCACAAAGACTTCGCCTTCAACCGGGGCAAGGCGATGGCCGAGCAGCTTCGAAAGGTCATTCCACGTCAGCAATATGAGGTGCGCATCCAAGCCGCCATCGGGGCCAAGGTCATCGCTGCCGAAAGCGTCAAGCCGTTCCGAAAGGACGTTATTGCCAAGTGCTATGGTGGAGACGTCTCGCGTAAGCGCAAACTCCTTGAAAAGCAAAAGGAAGGAAAGAAGAGGATGAAGCAAATGGGTAGTATCGAATTGCCTCAAGAAGCATTCCTCAGCGTTCTGAAGGTCGCCGAGTAACGGATTTTTCGGAACTCTGAGACGCTCGATCTGCGTCGTAACACTATCACCATGGCATTCATCACCCTCATGCTCGCGACGACCCCCTTGCTCGCCCAGGGCATGCAGTCCACCGCGCCCACAAGTCTCGAACAAGTCTTGAAAGAAGTGGGGAAGGAGTCGAGGAGCCTCACGGCTTACAAAGATGCGTGGACCCTCAACACCGTCGCCGGGCAGCAAAAGGTGGGGATGCGCGTGATGCGGAGCATCGATGGAAAGCGAGGCGCCATGGGAGCGTTCGTGAACGGCAACCTCTTGGTGCTCGTCGGTTCCAACTCGAAAGAGAGCTACTTTGTGCTTTATCCGAACCGGGTGTACTCCAAGTTCGCGACCGGCAATCCTTGGTATGACCGGGGTCCAAACCTGTCGACGGTCGGGCTCCAAGACGGAGATTTGAACATCAATTTCGATGGCCTGTACGACCTGGTGGTGACAAGTCAGCCAGTGCTCAAGCTCGACGCGATTGAAAACGGGCTGTTCGAAGGCAAGCCGTGCCGGATTGTGCGGGCTTCGGCCAAGCGCCCCACCGGTTCCGGGGTCGAATTCAGCATGTGGCTGATGAAAGACAAGTGGATTCCGCTTCGCGTGGAAGCAAACGTCACCCAGCGCGATGGCGGCAAAATCTCCTTCATCGGGCTGCGCGAGCGCATCGAAACCTCGGCGAAGTTTGAAAGCTCCGAGTTTGATTTTCCGAAGGACCTTGTCGATGGGTTCAAGGAAGAAGATTGGAAGCGAGTCGTGCCTGGTTTTGCGCAGTGAAGCCTGACGCCTCTTTTCTCGTGGTGATTCCGACAATCCGCCAGGGTTGGCGCGAGTTTGAACCCACGCTGGCTCGGATTCAAGCCAGCTTTACCCTTCCGACCGATCTGCACATCCTCGACGGGTCCTCGGGAAAGCCCGCCGCCCTCAACCGGGCGCATGAGGAGCTTCTTCTTCCAAGCCAGGCGACCTATTACGTCACCCTCGACGACGACATTGTGCCTTTGCCGGGTTGGCAAGAGGGCATGCACGCGGCCATGCTTGAGTTTCCAGAATTGGGAGCGGCAAGTTTGTACTACGGGGAGTCGGAGGAGCACCAGCGATTGATGGGAGCCGAGAGGTTATACGCTTCGGAAACTCGGGGGCAGTCCACAGTGAGATTTTGCAGACCGGGGCACCACCTCGCGGGAGGCAATATCACGTTTCGGCGTGAAATGGCCCTAAAAGTCGGACCGATGCCGTTGCAAGGGCATCGCTACGTTCTGTGGGAAGACGCCTGGCGCGGCCGCCGGGTGGTGGCCGCCGGAGGAAAACTGGGCTATGTCTTGGGGCATGGCGTCGAGATGGTCGAGTTTGTCGAGCCCGAAGAGTATCGAAAGGAAAAGATCGAAGGCATCGCGTTATCTCGCCAGAACCAACGGGAGATGCTGGATTCGACCGGAGTAAAGGACCCCCTTCTCATACGAATTCGACGACGGGTGGCCAAGTTGCGGGGCCGAGGCGACGGATTCTAAGGCGGGTTTGGGGTACACCCAAGTGCATGTCCGAAGAGCTTTCTCAAACGGCCGCCCCGGGGGCGGTTGCTCCAAACGCTGGCGACGAAGTCGCTGTACTTGAAACCAATCACGGTCGAATCGTCCTCAAGTTTTTCCCCGAGGTCGCCCCGAACCACGTCGAAAATTTCAAATCGCTTTCCAAGAGTGCCTATTACGACGGCACGAAGTTTCACCGCGTCATCCCTGGATTCATGATCCAAGGCGGAGACCCAAACAGCCGGGATATGCCACGGCATCTCCACGGAACAGGTGGCCCGGATCATCGCGTGAATGCGGAGTTTAATGACACCTCGCACACTCCAGGCATTCTGAGCATGGCCCGCAGCAGCGATCCTAACTCGGCAGGAAGCCAGTTCTTCATCATGCACAACAAGCATGTTCCTCACCTCGACGGACAGTACACCGCTTTTGGTCAGGTCATCGAGGGAATGGACGTCGTCGATATCATCGCCAACCTGCCACGCGACCCTCGCGATAACCCGGAAGAAGAGAATCCTGCCATCGTGCAGTCGGTCTCGATCGTCGCCTGGCCTGTCTAAGTCTCCATCCGGTGGTTCCATGCTTACTGGGTTGAAAATCGGCATCGTCGGCTACGGTCAAATGGCCGAAGCGGTGATGGGGGGTCTGCTTTCGGGAGGGGTCGTGGATCCCTCCCAAATCTGCGTGACCGGACCCCGTGTGGAGCACGCGAACGGGTTGGCCCGAAAGTATGGAGTCGGGGTTTCGACATCCAACGCCGAAGCCGCGAAGGACGCCGATATCCTTGTTTTGGCGGTCAAGCCTCAGATGGCCGACGCCGTTCTGGACGAACTCGCAAACCAAGTTCCGAAATCGGCGGTGGTTGTCTCCATCGTCGCGGGCACGACGCTCGCGACTCTCCAAGAGAAACTGAATCACCCCTCGGTGATTCGTGCCATGCCCAATACTCCCGGAAAGATCGGGGCCGGGGTGACCGCATGGACGGCGGCAGCGGCCGTGACATCGAGCCAACGAGAGCAAGCGGCAACGCTTCTGGGTGCTCTCGGGACCTCCGTCTATGTCGATGCCGAAAGGTACATCGACATGTCGACTGCCTTGAGCGGCACCGGCCCCATGTACGTGCTTTTGTTCATGGAGAGCCTCGTGGATGCGGGGGTTCGAATGGGGCTTCCGAGATACCTTGCCCAAGAACTCGTGTTGCAAACGGTGAAAGGAACTGCGGAGTATGCCCAAGGTTCGGAGGATCATCTTGCAAAATTGCGCAACGATGTGACCTCGCCGGGAGGCACCTCGGCGGCGGCTCTTGATGCTCTGGATCATGCGGGTTTTCGTCCGGCGATCACGAAGGCCGTTCTTGCCGCTCATGCACGGGCCGTGGAACTTGGCCGTAAAGACTGACATATAAAATCCCTTGGTGGTCTGACTTGGCTCTCAGCAGGGAAAGTCCAGACTAACCTGGTACACTCCACGGTGTTTTAGGAATGTGCGGGTGCGGGCCTTTGTGAGGTCCCCCAACAAACCAGAAACTACAACCTCATTCGATTTACTGCCAAGAAGAGGTTGCTCTGAAAAACATGAGAAAATCATCAAGATCGAATTCAAAACCTAGACAATCTTCCAGGCGTTCCTCGTCTCCGCAATTAAGGTCAAACCCTAAAACCGAAATCATCGTGAACTGCAGTTCGCGAGAAACTCGGATCGCTATGCTCGAAGAAGGAGAACTTCAAGAGTATCGCGTCGAGCGCGAAGAGCGTGTTGTCGGCTCCATCTTTAAGGGAATTGTCCAAAACGTTCTCCCTGGAATGGATGCCGCGTTCGTTGACATTGGCCTCGAGCGGAACGCATTTCTCTACGTCGCCGACATTTTGCCTGAGGATACAGGTCCGGGGGATAACAGCCCCGCTAGCATCAAACGTGGCGAACTCAGGCGTCGAAAGATCAAAGATCTCTTGAAACCAGGCCAAGAACTCATGGTTCAGGTCACCAAGGGGCCAAGAGGAACGAAGGGTGCCCGAGTGAGCACGCGCATCGCCCTCCCCGGCCGCTACGTGGTGCTGATGCCCGAGGGCAGCCATGTGGGCGTGAGCCGCAAGATTGAGGACCGAAGCGAGCGCGAACGCATCCGCAAAATCGGGGATGCGATTCTTCCCGCGGGGTTTGGCTTGATCCTGCGAACCGAGTGCGAAGGCCGCACCGCTCAAGAACTCCACGCAGACGTTCAGTTTCTGCAGCAGCTGTGGGGACAAGTGATGCAATCGGCAAAGCGCCTGCGGGCACCAAGCTGTGTCCACCGTGACCAAACACTCTTGTATCGAACCATTCGAGACGTTTTTGGCGAAGAAATTGACCGGTTGGTGATCGACGATCCCGACGAGTATGAAAAAGTCCACTTAGTGGCGCGGGTTGTTGCCCCCAAACTCAAGGACAAGATTGAGTTGTATGACAATGACCAGCCAATCTTCGACAAATACTCGATTGACCGAGAGGTAGAGCGGCTTCTTCAACATAAGGTTTGGCTGAAATCCGGGGCTTATCTCGTCGTGGACGAGATGGAAGCTTTGACCGCCATCGACGTCAACACCGGAAAGCTCGTGGGATCGACTTCGTTGAACGAAACCATTCTCCGGGCCAACCTCGAAGCGGCGGACGAAGTTTGTCGCCAACTCCGGTTGCGAGACATGGGGGGCATCATCGTCGTGGACTTCATCGACATGGAGTCGGCCGATGATCGCAAAAAGGTGCTCGATCACTTCACCTCAAAGCTCGGACGAGATCGTGCGCGCACTCGAGTGGGTCGAATCAGTTCGCTCGGGTTGGTGGAACTCACCCGAAAGAGAACCGGTGAATCCGTTACCGAGACAATCACAGAGATTTGCCCAACCTGCCAAGGCCGAGGCCGAGTTGCCAGCCAAGAGACGGTCAGCCTCTGGATCGAGCAAGAAATGCGAAGACGGCTCTCCGAACAAGGGAACGCCTTCCTTGTCGAGTGTCACCCATCCGTAGTCGAGACCCTGATTGGGGCCGATGGCGAGAGCGTGGAGGACCTTGAGCACGATCTGAACCGAGCCATCTATCTGCGGGCCAACTTTGACTTCCAGTTCGATGAGTGGGAGATCACGCCAGGGACGATCGAGCAAGTCGAGCAAGCCGTGATGGGTTACCGAAGGGCACAAGTTTTGGAGTGCAACGTGCGTTCGAGCAGCATGGATCAGGCCGGAAAGGTGATCGGATGGACCGATGAGGGCTATTACATCGAGCTCTTCGACGGCGTGAAGTACGCGGGGCAACGGGTGAAGATCTGCTTGCAAGATATTCGGCGCTCCTTTGCGGTGGGAGATGTGATTCTCTCCGGCGCACCCTTGCAACAGGCATCGCAAAATCGTTCATTGAACTAAGCGATAGGTAAAATTGGAAAAGATCATGACGAAGTGGAAAGAAGGACAGCGAGTGAAGATCGTGACCCGGCCGGTCTTGGCCGAGGATCGACGAACGAATCGGTACTTTGAGCACATGGGCGGGCTGACAGGAGAAATCACGAACATCTATGGCCCCGAAGAGGTTGCCGTTCGAATCGATAAGAACTCTCTTCCAAAAATCGCGGCCACGGTCCACACCGAAGCCACGCGACGGCTTCGCGCCAAGTTTCTCAACAGCATCAGCGCCGAAGCCAAGTCGAAGCTTGACAAGAAAGAGCTCGATTTCGACGCCAACTACATGCTCTTGGTGCGCAGCGAAGACCTCGAGTCGGCATAAGCGATGCCCGGCCAACTTTGGGCCCCGTGGCGCTTGCGGTATCTCGAAGATGAGACACTGCGCATAAAAACAACTCCGTCAGGTTGTTTCTTGCTGGACCTGCCCGCGCAGACTCAAGATCGTGAGAACCTGATCCTCTATCGAGGGCAAACCGCGTTCGTCATTCTCAATCGGTACCCGTATGCAAACGGCCATCTCATGGTCGCGCCGTATCAACACACGGCAAACATGGCCGACCTCACAGACCAAGAGCTTCTTGAGATCCACCAGCTTGTCGCTCGGTGCGTCGCGTGGCTCACGGAGGCGTTCCGCCCCCATGGTTTCAACATCGGCGTCAATCTCGGATCGGCAGGAGGCGCGGGTGTCCCCACTCACCTCCACTGGCATATCGTGCCGCGATGGGAAGCCGATACGAACTTCATGACTGTGGTCGGCGAAACGAGAGTCATCCCCTTGTCCCTCGAGGACACGTATGACCGGCTGGCCCCTTTGGCCCAAGCCTAATCAGACCATCTTTCGGCGAGTATCTTGCCCATTTCTTCAAGAAATACCTCGTCTGTCGAGGTAAATCGCCCAGTCTCGTGGCCATCAATATCGATTTGGCCAAGTATTTGGCCAGAGGTATCTCGAATCAGGACCACAATCTCGCTGCGCGTGTGTACGGAGCAACTTAGATAGTTCGAAAGGCTCCGGACATCATCAACCACCTGGTTTTGTCCAGTTGCGACGGCAGTTCCGCACACCCCGACTCCGACCTCGATCCTCGTGTGGTCGGTTGCTGCGCCCACGTAAGCATCCAGAACAAGCACCCCATCTTCCATCCGATATATGCCGCTCCAGTCATAACCGGGGAGGGTATCCAGCATTTCCATGGCCTGCTTGCGCAAGGCAAAGCCGCGGAGAGAGGAAGATTGGAGCGTTTGGAGAATTTGATCTAGAGGGTCCATTGATTGAGTGATTCTGTCAGAGATTGGGATACGGGGGGAACCACCCTGAGCACGGCAGTTCGGCCCCAGAAGTCGTGAAGCGAGGAACCCGCCGAGAGGGTCAGGCTCGTGCGGTCGATTCGGTCTTGGTCACTCCACGGACCTTTCTCAAAGGTCTCGCGGATGAGATAGAACAAAATCGCCTTGCCCAAGAGCAAGTCTTGGTTCAGAATGGGGCCGATTTCAAACTCAGGGAGGTTGAGTTTCAGCATCCCCAACGTCACGAGATAAACATCCTCGCCTTCGCGGTGCTCCATCACATTGAAGTGATTTTCGACGTCAAATTCACCGAGTTGGTAGTCCCTCGGCATCAAATAGCTTCGGCGCAGCGGATCGGCAACCACGCCGTCGGTGAGTTCGGCGACACGACACGCGAGGGCGACCATGAAGTCCATCGACGCCTTCACTCCGGCATCGTGCGACTCAAACGTGAACTGGAAAAGTGTCCACACCGCCGCGATGGTGTTGCGAATATCCGGAGAGAGCGTTTGGCCGTACGGTGAATCGAGGATTTGGTCGGTACGCATCCCCGAATCGGCCTCGCTCACGACGATCATGCGTACAAGGGTCTTCTTGTCGGGGGAAGCAATGAGGTACGGCTCGTGTGACAGCGGCTGCCGAAGCGAGTCCGGTGTCGCATTTTTGTTAAAGGGGATTCCGTACCCCTTCACCGCTCCACGCTCGCCCTTCGGGTTCACCACATCGAGCAAGCACGGCAAACTCGCTTTCGACGCAAGCGCCGAGATGTAGAGGCTCTTCGAGAGCCCGAATCCAGGCCCCTTAGGCTTTGAGAACTTAAACAGGTCGGAGAGACGGCTCATGAATTTAAAGAGGCAGGGTGAAACTTCGTCGCGAGATTGCGGACCCAGCTCCATCGATGGTTATCCATCCAAGTCTTGACTTCGTTGCCATCGTAGAAATTCATGTACCCGGAGATACAGAGGAATGCAAAGAGGGGGATGTTGAGTCGCCACTCGATGCCGAGGTGAAGAAGAATGCCGCCGAGCAATACCCATTTTCTATACGCTCGATGGAAAACGAGAGTCGCAAGGGCGACTTCGAGGATAAGGGTGCCATAGGTCAGGACCATGACGACGGGTTTTGAATCGACAAAGCCTGGTACCGGAAATCGGGCGAATTCGGTGAGCCTTGGTGGATACCAAGCGGCGGTACCCGCCGCCCAAAGCGTGCCGTAGGCTTTGCCCCAAGCGGTCGTAAAGTACATCAAAGCCCATTGATATTGGAGCAAGCGCTGCGGCCAAATACTCACGGGTTCGGGTTGCCAGTCAGGGTTCTTTCGGCGTTTGAGCCATCCATCGATGCTGAAGTAATCTCCGCAGCGGGAGAACGCGAGCACCGAAATGGTGCACCGCATGAGGGTATCTCCGCCGTGCAAAAAGAAGGGGTTGCGGTGGTGCAGGCTAATGAGCCCGATCGCCAGGAGCGGCACGGTGATGCGGGTGAACAGGCCTAACCAGGCCATGACGGCCACCAGGCAAATCAACCCATAACCGACCCCCATGAGAGTGGCATCGGTGAGATTGTTAAAGACGCCAGGAAACAGATCGTTCCCGCGCCACATCGCCCCGAGTTCCACGGGGACGTACCCCTTCTCGGTGTACCACTCGGCGAAGTCTTGGCCAATAAACGCCAGGTTCACCAGAACGAGGAATCCGAACACAAACCGGAACAGGCTGATCGTATATGTCGATCCGTCTGCAAAGATTCCAGATTGAACGTCTTGCCAGAGCTTCTTCAATCTTTCAGGTCTCCTGACTGGACAAGGTAGGTGTAGAAGGGAGTCTTGTTATAAGGCGGTTCGGGCAGCCCCGGACCCGTAAGAAACCGCCAATGGCGAACGAGCGTCACCTTCAGAGGGCGCTTATTCTTCGTGTGGAAATAATCGTAGGCCAGCCGCCGGGCAATGTAAGGCCACATGACCGATGCCTTGTCCTCGTGACCTCTCTCGATGAACTTTCGAAATCGCTCTTTCGTGTAGCGGACTGGAATAGACATCGCTGACATGCGTGGATAGGCGAAGTTTTCTGTGGACCCATCTTCGAGCAAGACCTCGGCATCTACCCAAAAGTCGTTCGTAGATGGGTTCGGGGCGAACATATCCCAGTACTGCCACTGTCCCGTTGAGAATACATACTTGCGCACGATGGAATCGGGTCGAACGTGTCGATCGTTCCAGATGGAAAGGGCGTATTTTAGTCCAGGGTCGGGCCCCGGCGCCGAAGGGTTTTGCACTGCGGAGGCAAACTCCGGAGGAGTCAACGGAATGGACCAAAGAGTGATGCAAAATACATGGAATGCCAGCGCAATCTGAACTAGCGGGTGGACACGAACGGTGGGGTTCCCCCTCATGTCTACCAGTATGTCTCAAAAGTTACGAAAATCCGAGAACGGAACCTTGGTTTGGCCCCTCTTTTGTCATACACTAGTACCACTAGTGAGCTCCCGACTGGGGGGCGCTTTGTTTTGGTAGAGAACTATGATTCCAAAGAACTTCACCGCTTCGATGCGGTTCTTGTCGCTGTGCCTTGTCGTGGCTGGGGGAGCAAGCGCCTTCGCGCAGTCTTCTATTCCGGGCTGGACTTTGGCCCAACCCACCCTTGATCAGGTTGTCAAGAGCGATCTGGTGACTCGGCTTTCCGAATACCGGTCTTTCGACGTTTCCCCAGCATTCCTTCGAGCGGAGCTTGCCAAAGCCCCTGTGATGACGAACGGCAGATGGCGAGGAGAACCCGCTTCACTCACCCTTCCTATGCCAGAAGGGGGATCGATGGAGTTCCAGGTGGTTGAGAGTAGTATTCTTGCTGCCGACCTACAAAAGAAGTTTCCGTACATTCGAACCTACGTAGTGTGGAACAAGAAGAACCCTGCGATCAGCGGTCGTATCCACATGACCCAACTGGGCTTTGGTGCAATGATCCAACGGCCGGGCGAACCAAGCCTCTTCATTGACCCTACCGTGCATCTAGACCCTGAGCACTATGTGGTGTATTCGCGAAACAATCTCGCGCGAGATTTCGGATGGACCTGTGAAGTCATCGATGAAGGGCAGGAGTACGATGATACGCAAGAGAACCCATTTGCGCCGGGGAATAACCAGAATGGCCCCGTTGCCATGGCGTGGGGCGGAAACCTGCGGAACGTTCGGCTTGCGATCAACGCCACGGGCGAGTACTGCAATTTCCATGGATCCACGACGGTAACTGGCCCAGCGGGAGCCGTGGCAGGAATCACTGCCACGATGAACCGGGTGAACTTCATCTACGAACGAGACGCCGCGATTCGGATGACCTTGACGAAGATCGGACCGGTGGATGAAGCGAACCAGCTCAGCCCAAGCGCCGATGGATTTTCGAATTCAAGTGGAGGCACTCTCCTGGGGCAAAACCAATCTCGATGCGACAGCCTCTGGGGCAATGCGGCGTATGACATCGGCCATATTTTCAGTACCGGTGGGGGTGGAGTCGCAGGATTAGGGGTAGTCGGTATTACGGGCAGCAAGGCACGCGGAGTCACCGGTAGCGGCAGCCCAACCGGCGATCCATTTGATATCGACTACGTAGCCCACGAAATGGGTCACCAATGGGGTGGAAACCACTCCTTTAACGGGACGAACGGATCGTGCGGCGGAAACCGCAATGCAAGTACTGCATGGGAGCCAGGGAGCGCGAGTTCCATCATGGGCTACGCTGGAATTTGTGGCGTCGACGACTTGCAACCAAATTCTGACGCGGTGTTCCATGCGGGTAGCTTGGCCGAGATCAACTCCGTTCGAAATCGTACTGTCGGAACGCTCGATAGCACGGGCAACGCAGCTCCTGTCATCACAACAGGACCGACAGCCTATACGATTCCGGTGAACACTCCATTCCGCCTCCAGGCGTCGGCCACGGATGCGAATGGCGATGCACTCACTTACCTGTTTGAGCAGTTGAACCCGGGATCTCCGGCTTTCCGAGGATTCCTTCCGGTCTCTGCGAACTATCGACTCTTCCCGAAGCTGTCCACGATTCAAGCAGGCCTCTTGACTTCGGGATTTGAGACTCTGCCAGCAGCGGCCCGGACTATGAATTTCCGGCTGACCGTGCGCGATAACAAGCCCGGTGGCGGCGAACTGGAAACCGCGAACTACACCGTGACCGTAAACGGCACGGCGGGGATGTCCGTCTCCAGTTGGAATACGGCAACAAGCCTGAATGCCGGCGCAAGCACCACGGTCACTTGGACTGTAGGAAGCAGCGCTGCAAACGCGGCAAACGTCCGAATCCTGTTCTCGCCAAACAACGGAACGGACTATCCAAACGGCGCCTCGCTTGTGCAGCTCGTCGCGAGTACACCAAACGATGGCTCTGAAACCGTCACCATCCCCTGGTTGACCACGACGCAAGGTCGTCTCATTGTGGAGGGTGTGAACAACATCTTCTTCGACATGAACAACGTGGCCGCGTCGGTCAATGAGTCGAATCAAGTGACCGTTGGAGTGCCCACCCAAATCATCGGCGGGGCGACAGGAACGGGAGCGATCAACCTCACCGCGCCAGCACCGGCCGGTGGATTGGTTCTGAACCTTACGGACAACAACGCGAACGTGACGGTCCCCGCATCGGTGACTGTGCCGGCGGGTGCCACCAGCGTGAACTTCAATATCGCCACCACAAACCCAGGGACAAATCAAACGGCGAAGGTTACAGCCTCGAAGAGTCCGTGGACTAAAGACAGCGTCAACTTCACAGTGCGGGCAAATGCTGCTCCCACTGCCGGAGCAGACTCCTACGCGGTGACGTACCAAACGCCGCTGACTGTCTCCGCGCCAGGCGTCCTTGGCAACGACTCAGACTCGAACGGCGATTCGATCACCGCTCAAATCGTGGCGAATGGTACGAAGGGCACGGCCGTGCTCAACGCGAACGGTTCGTTCACATACACTCCGAACGCAGGCGCGACCGGTGCCGACTCGTTCACCTACCGAGCGACGGACGGGCTCTTGCTGAGTGGAATCACGACGGTGAGCCTCAACATTAGCTCTCCACAAACGATCAGCGGAACGATCACGCTGAACGAGCTCACAGTGAGCCCAGCGGGTCGTCAGGTCGAGGTGAACGTGCGCAATGTGGGATCCACAACGTCGCTGCTCTCCCAAATGGTGACTCTCGACGCCTCTGGAAACTATTCGTTTGTTCCTTCCTCGGCTCTGCCCGCAGGGAACTACGACATCACCTTCCAAGGCTCGCACTGGTTGCGCAAGCTCAAGGGGAACGTCGCGATCACAGCTGGATCGAACAGTGTAAGCGCTTCGCTCCTCAACGGTGACGTAAACGGAGACAACTCGGTAGACCTGCTGGACTACTTCGCTCTGAGCGATGCCTACGGTTCATCGTTGGGCGACCCGACGTTCGATGCGGGAGCCGATCTGAACGGCGATGACTCGGTAGACCTGCTGGACTACTTTATCCTGAGCGATAACTATGGTCTCGTCGGCGACGAATAATTCGTCAGAAGCCTGAGTGGAAGAGGGTCCGCTTCGATGATCGAAGCGGACCCTCTTTTTTGGGTACTAGGTCCTGATGTTTGGCAACACTTGAGGCCTTTGTGAAGGTTTCTGCATGGAATTCTTACAGAGGGGCTTGCATTATTTGCAGGAAATAGCCGATAATGCAAATGGGTCGGAGTATCTGCCCCCTAAGCCGTCAAGGATTGACGGGCCAAGTTCAAAGCTGCGCTACTTGGTTCTCATAGGAAACTTAAGGAAAGTTATGAGGATAGAGTTGCGGCAGGCCAAGAGTTCGGGCCAGTAAATCCTGTTGTGCTAAAGGGAAAGAATGCACCTCCCACGCAACGGAGAAAAAATATATGAAGCGAACTCTTACTCTTTCGCTCGGTCTGGTTCTCGGCGGCATGCTCGCTGTTCCAGCCCTTGCACAAGATAATTTCCCTGACGTTGAGTCCAATCACTGGGCTTACGATGCTCTGGAGAACCTCCGAGCAGAAGGAATCCTCGTTGGTTACCCAGACGGAAAGTTCCGCGGTAGCCGACTTGCTACTCGATACGAGCTTGCACAAGCCATCAACGCTGCTTACAAGAAGATGATGTCGGTTGCCGACGGTCTGAGTGAGCAAATCAAGGCTATGGAAGACGCTATGGGCGGCGGTAGCTCGGACGCAGGTCTGGGCGACAGCCTCAAGGCTCTCAAGGCTTCTGTAGACGGAATGAAGGGCTGGGGCGATGACATCGCTTCCATGAAGAAGCTCGTTGAGGAATTCGAGAGCGAACTCACCGGTCTCGGTGCAGACGTCGACATGATGAAGGAAAAGCTTGGTTCACTCGATGCTCGAGTTACTAAGCTGGAAGGCGTTAAGCTTCCTGTCAGCATCAGCGGCGACGCTTCGATCCTCGTAGTTGCAGGCAACAGCCGCGACAAGCGACTGGGTCTGAACAAGGAAGGCCGAACTGTCGGTGCCAACGATCAAGCTGGCGGCGCACAAGGCGGTCTTACGAAGGACACCAACATCTATCACGAGCTTGCTCTGAACCTTGCTGGTACCAACGACAGCGGTCCTAAGTGGAACGCCACCGTCGTGTTCGGTAACCTGCTTGGACCAAACGGAGTTCTGGCCGACATGGTCAACACTCCTGCTGGCGACTACCGAGACCAAGCCAACGGCGACTACTACATCGACAACTTCGCTGTGAAGTTTGATTCCAGCGTCGGCGGCCTCGGATTCAATGCCGAAGTCGGTCGAGTGAAGTCCAAGGTGTCCCCACTCTTGTTCGAGCGAGCTGACAATACTCTGTATTTCAGCAATGCACGACTTGATGATGGCTACTACCGAATGGATGGCGCGAACATCACTTTCAACTTCGGCGGTGCTGATGTTGCAGTGATGGCTGGCCGAAACGCTGGTCGAAACACCAACAACGGTGTGAACCTCGGTTCGCTCCCCCTCGGCGTCGACAACACGCTCGGTGCTACAGTTGGCTTCAACCTCGGTACGTTCGGACGACTGAACGCTGCTTACCTCTATCACCAAATCGACGACGCAACTCCTGCAAACCAACCTAACCGACTGAACGTCATGGGTGCTGAATTTGCTGGTGAGTTTGGCGGAATCGGCGTGACGGCAGGCTACGGCAAGTCGATCATGACGCACAACACCAAGAACATCGGTCTCGACCGACTGAACCAAGCTGCTTACGCAACAGCAACTTATGGCGCAGACAATTGGGGCGTCACAGCTGAGTATCGAAAGATCCAAACCAACTATGCTGCACAAGGCGCATGGCGACGAATCGGAACCAACCTGGCTCCGACGAACTTCCAAGCTTTTGCTGGCCACGTTTGGTTCAAGGCTTCCGATGCCATGAAGCTGCACGGTCTGTTCGAGAGCGGAGAAACTCTGGAAGCCCAGGGCGGAATCCCAAGCAAGACTGACCTCACGAACTTCGTGATCGGCCTTGACTACAAGCTCAACGACACTTGGACTGCAAACCTCGGCTACGAAGATGTTAAGATCAAGGTCCCAGGCGCGAACCTGAAGCAACGATGGGCAACTGTCGGCCTCGGCTACAACCTCGGAACCAACGCTCTTCTCAACTTCGCCTATGAGTACGGCGCAGTCGACCAAACTCGAGTGTGGGGCAATGCTAACGTCGGTACTTACCGCGGCGGCCAACTCACATCGCAACTCACCATCCGCTTCTAATCTAGAATCGGATATGTGAGCAGGCGCCCCGGGCTCTTCTGAGCCTGGGGCGCCTTACTCTTTTGCAGGGTGTGTTTGCCTAGTGAAAGCGTGCCGCTATGCGGACTTCTTCTTTGTCTTTTCCGGCGGAGCCGGCGGCGTCCGAAGGATCTCGGGACTCAATAAGACATCGGGGTCAAGGAGAGTCACGAGGCCATCGTGCCCTCGCCATATACCAGATACGAAGGCTGCATCCTCAGCCTGAGAGATCGTTGGGGCAAGATCCACATCCGAGTCGTCTACCGAAGAGATTCCGGTGACACCATCGACTCGAACCGCGCACTTGCCGGAATGGGTGTCGAGGACCACGAAGTTGGAGTGTCCCTCGTGAACCGGAAGGTCAAATCTTCGACGTAGATCCACCGCAGGCAGAGTCTCTCCGCGCAGATCGAAGATTCCAAGAAGGCTGGGGTCGGCCTTGGGAACCTTGGTCACGGCCTGCTCGGCCAGAATCCTCTCCACTTTCTCGATATTGATCCCGAAGGACTCCCCATGGAGCCGGAACACCACATATTTTTTGTTAGCCATATCAAAAAACCCAATTGACCAAATCGGTCATGTGATCGTTCTGCCATGGCTTCGGGACAGGTCCCCCCGGTATTCCTTTCGGACCCGAAAACATCAGACATCTATACCGATGGTGGAGATACCTGGGGCGGGTTCGGCAGAATATCCGTCTCGCCAACTCTTAACCCCACACACCAGCACTCGCCAAGTACAATGGAACTAGAAATGAAGGTTTTAGTTGCGGATAAGTTTGAAAAGATTGGGCTCGATGGATTGGCTGATTTAGGAGCCGAAGTCCTTTTCGAGCCAGACCTGAAGGACGAGGCTCTCGCCGAGCGCATCGCATCGTCTGAGGCCGATGTCCTCATCGTTCGCTCGACCAAAGTGACCGAACCGATGGTCGAGGGCGTGAAGCTGGGCCTGATCATCCGGGCAGGCGCCGGAGTCAACACCATCGATGTCGCCGCCGCGAGCAACCGAGGCATTTACGTCGCCAACTGCCCCGGAAAGAACAGTCAAGCCGTCGCCGAACTTGCCTTCGGCCTCATGATTGCCGCCGACCGGCACATCGCCGACTGCCAACTCGACCTGAAGGCAGGGAAGTGGAACAAGAAGGCGTACAGCAAAGCAAAAGGACTCTACGGCCGGACCCTGGGATTGGTCGGCATGGGCAAGATCGGCCAAGAGATGGTCACCCGAGCCAAGGCCTTTGGCATGCAGGTCGTGGCCTTCAGCCGATGGATGACCCCCGAGGTCGCCGCTACACTTGGAATCGGACGCGCCTCGTCGGTAGAAGAGCTCGCGACCATGAGCGATTTCGTCTCCGTCCACGTCTCCCTCACCCCCTCGACGCGCGGCATGCTCGGAAAATCATTCTTCGATGCCATGAAGCCGGGTTCGGTCTTTATCAACACCAGCCGCTGCGAGGTCGTTGACCAAGCGGCCATGGTGGCCGCCCTCGATTCGGGCAAGATTGCCGCCGGACTCGATGTGTTCGACGGAGAGCCAAGCGTTGGCGAAGGCGAGTTTACCGGCGACATCGTGAATCACCCCGGTGTGGTGTGTACGCACCACATCGGAGCCTCGACCGACCAAGCCCAAGAGGCTGTCGCCCGCGAGACCGTCCGCATCGTGAAGGAGTTTAAGAACACGGGCATCGCCCCGAACACGGTGAACGTGCTGACCAAGGGAGCCGCCGCGACCCATCTACTCATCGTGCGGCACCAAGACCGTGTCGGAGTTCTGGCCCACGTCCTGAACGTGCTGAAGGATGAAGGCGTGAACGTGCAAGAGATGGAGAACATCGTGCTCGGGGGCGCCCAAGCCGCGATCGCCCAGATCGCGGTGGACAAGGATATCACTCACGCCGCCCTCACTCGAATCAAGATGAATGAACACATCTTTGATGCGAGCGTGGTGTCGATCCAAGACGCTTAAAAGATCACTTTGTTAAGCGGGTATTCAACGAGGCCGGTTGCACCGGCCTTTTTGAGTTCTGGAATCAGCTCTCGTACCTGTCGCTCATCGAGAATGACCTCGGCGGCAATCCACTCCTGATCGGCGAGCGGAGAGAGTGTCGGCTTTTTCAACGCGGGCAGGAGCCCGAGTATCTGCACTTGCTGGGATGCAGGAATATTCATCTTTAAGCCAACAAGCTTAGACGCATTCATGGCTCCCGTGAGGAGAATCTCCAGCGATTCGAGCTTTGAACGCTTCCAGGCATCGCCCCACGCCGCCTGATTGCACACCAACCGCGTGGTCGAGGTCAAAAGGGTCTCGATGATGCGCAGGTTGTGGGCGCGCAGGCTGTTTCCGGTCTCGGTGTTCACCACGATGGCATCGACCAAACTCGGCACCTTGACTTCGCAGGCGCCCCAGCTGAAATCGACTGTCGCGTCCACGCCCTTGTCGCCCAAAAATCTTTGCGTGAGGCGGACATACTCGGTCGCCAACTTCTTTCCGGCAAGATCTTCGGCACGCTGATAGGGCGAGTCGTTGTGGACCGCCATCACCACTCGAATGGGGTTTGTGGTGAGCTTCGAATAGCGCAGTTCGCAAATCTCGTGGAGCTCCACGCCGCAATCGACCACCCAGTCATGCCCGGTCAGCCCGGCGTCGATCACGCCATTGGCGATGTAGATGGGGATTTCTTGGGGCCGCAGGAGAATCGGCTCGATCTCTTCGTCATCGACGACGGGCTGGTAGCTTCGCGAAGACACGCGAAAATCCCATCCGGCGCGCTTGAACAGTGAAAAAGTGGCTTCTTGCAGGCTTCCTTTCGGAATTCCGAGTTTGAGTGGCATAGGTGTAGTAGAGTACGGTCGAAAAAGGGAAAAGACAATGAAGTTTGAACCTAAAGGGTACCACTCTTGGGGGTGAGGAGGGCCGCTCGATTCGCCGACAATCCTACTAGGACGCGACCCAATATGAACCGACCCTTTGCTAGAATCGGCATCCTGACCGATGCCGATGACCGATATGCCCCCGGATGTCACGAGGTGCTCGGCCACTTTGGTCTGGTCCATGAAACCATCGATCGCCCCAACCTTCGCGAATCGCTGAAGGATCTCGATATCCTGCTACTGTGCGGATATGGGGAAGTATTGGATCACGAAGTTGCTCTCATCGAAGACTGGGTGTTCCAGGGCGGGCATCTCATGTGCGTCGGGAGCACCTGGGGATTAGGAAAGTTTCTCGGCGTGGTCGCGCTCGAAACGGTGAATCTGGGGCGCAGCCAACTGGTGCCGCCCGGATTGAGCACTCTCAAGCTGTGGCCCGAAGAAACGTCGACCATCACCTTTTTCGGCGGAGAACTCGCCACGGTTCGCGAGGCAGACGAGCTGATTCGACTCTCGGAACCCTATGCCGGCCTCACCATGCGTCGCATGGGCGGTGGCGCGGGTTGGTTCTTTGCGCCGCACATCGGCCAAACGCTGGTGCAGATGCAGATGGGGCGGGGAGCCGTGATTAAATCCTCGGGTCCGCGCGATGGGTCGGCAGATTTTCGCCGGGGTCCGATTCGCGAAGAAGATGGCATCGCCCTCGACTTTGAGGAAGATCGAATCTCGGTAGAACATGGCACATGGCCGTTTTTCGGAACCCCTCACGCCGACCTGTGCAAAGAGGTCTTTCTCCGCGCCATTTTGGCGTCGTCGCGCATGATCGAAAAGCCCGTGATCATGACTTGGTTTTGGCCCGATAACGCCGACGGCCAGGCCCTGCTCCATGTCGAATGCGAAGATCATGATGGCGAAAAGCTATATGAATTAAAGGAATATATGGATGTATCCAACGTTCCTGCCACGTGGCTGGTCGCGCCGCCGGGCTATTCGCTGGATAACTACCGGATGATTCGTCGGTGGGGAGACGAGGTCGGACTCTTTTTTGATGGCTCCCACTGGAGCGACCACGAAGTGAAAAGCCAATATCTCACCCTGAGCCGGACCTCGGGCATGCCGCACCTGGTGGCGATCCGCCCGACGGCGGGGCGTTGGCACCACTACACCACTCTCTACGACCTGAGCGATAGCGCCGGGAGTCGGCTTTCTCTTGGCAGCGGGGGCCGGCAAGCGGGCACGGCAGGGTTTTGCTTTGGCACCTGTCACCCCTATTTCCCTATCAAACCCGAGGGCGGCCGCTGGCACACCATGGCTCTGCCTGGCACCATTTTTCAACCCGGTGTGGTCACCCCCACTCCGGTGATGCACCACATTTTCCGGCAGACAAACTTGCGGCACGGCGCGGTATCGGTCACTCTCGATAGCGATTTTGTGCACCATGATCACGGCCCCATCTCGATGAAGCAGGTTTTCTTGCTCGCGCGGCAGTACAAGCTAGATTGGACCTTGCCGACGGCGTTTTGGACCTTTCAGAAGGGTCGGAGAGCCCTGAAGTGGGCTTGGAACCGGTTTGGACACGCCCAGGTGACCGCCGAGTCGGAACTCCACGATGTGACGTTCCTGGTGGGTAGCGAGGATTATCCTTTGGCGGCCGACGGTCGCCGGGTGCGAACGACTTCGGTCACCAGGTTTGGAAATGTGTTCCAAGCCGTGACGGTCCGTTCGGTGGGTCGCGAAGGGGTGCAGTTCGCCCCTGCCTTTGGCGAAGAAGAAGCCGCCGCCTGAGGCGCCGGGTTCGGGGCTGGTATCCTGAATTCTTGAGCGCGGCCTCGTAGCTCAGTGGATAGAGCGCCTCCGTCCTAAGGAGGGCGTCGGGGGTTCGATTCCCTCCGGGGCCGCCAAGTTTTTGAACCTAAATTAGACCTTTCAGCCCTCGCCGGGAGCAACTCGAAGAGCCCAGGTCTCTCCAAGGTCTCTCCAAAACGCAATCCAAAGCGGTGTACACTCTTGGAACTATGGCGACTAGAGCGGACAGCGGAGAGGGTTCCTGCCGCAAAATCCAAAGCGGAAAGCTCTCCGGAAAGTGGCGAGTTCAGTACCGCCTGAGGAAGCCTGACGGCTCGCAAAAACGGGTCTCGCGGGTATTCAGCACTCAGAAGGAAGGGCTGGAATTTCTCCGGTCGCTTCGCAAAGACGGAAGCCCTGTAGCGCACCAAATCACCCATGACCTCACGTTTGGTGACTGGCTCGAATGGCTCATCAAGAATGATTGGAGCGAGTCCCTTGACCCTAAGACGGTGCGGGACCGGAAGACTCGGTATGAGAAGTACGCCAAAGCAAGGTGGTCAGATGTTCCGCTCACTCGCATTGATCCGGTGGACGTGAAGTCCTTCTACACCCACCTGCGTGAAACCGGAGTTGGACAACACACGATTATTGCCCTTCGAGTGCTTCTGGTTCGTGCATTCAATCAGGCCATCGCTCCGTATGGTCGCGTCCCGCACTTCTGGCGTAATCCGTTTGCCCTTGAGCTCAAGACCCCGCCGCGCCGCGTCGCGGTCGCGCTCACACCCAAGGAAGCGAAAAAAGCGTTGGCATCCAAAGACCTCGATGACAAGCGTCGCGCCATGCTTGGCGTGTACCTGCTTGCCGGACTTCGGCTGGGAGAGCAAATGGCATTGACCGTTGGACAGATCAACTTCAAGGAGAAAACGATCCTGGTTGACCGGGCGGTGAAGCTCACGGAGAAGAGTGCTCAGACGGTGGGGCTTCCCAAGGGCGACAAGGTTAGGATCGCGGTTCTGTGTGACACACTTGCAGAAATCCTGCGACCGCTCTGCGATGGGAAAAGTGACGAAGAGTATCTCTGGAGCACGGTCGAAGAAAACAAACCCAGGATGAAGGCTCTGACCTATGCTACTTGGCGGCGGCTTCGCAAAGAGGCGGGACTGCCCGAGGATATGAGTCCGCACGACTGCCGCCTCACCCACATCAACTGGATCGAGAAACTGTGCCCAGACGTCTCCACAACGACGCTGAAGGAGCATGTGGGCCATGCCGGGGTTGGTGTAACCGAAGTCAACTACACCAGACCCCTAGCGATGTCACAAAGCATCTTACGCGCCGCGCTCGATGCTCTGTTTGCCGATGCAAAGAAGTCGTAGGTCACGAACTTCGTTCCTGCTTCTCAAGGTAGTCCTGGAGTTGCCGGGCGGAAATCCGCCTGGCTCCTCCGACTTTGAATGACTGGAGCTTTCCTGCCTGAATCGCTTCATACAAGAAGCTCCGCGACAGTGACATGAGCTTTGCTGCTTCTGCCACTGTGTATGCGAGCTTCTGGTGTTGCTGGTTCATAGGGTGTCACCGGTATCAATAGAAACCCATGCGCTTGCGGTTGGACCTTCGGTTCACGACGCGGGTCACATCTGCGGCGTACTTCACGCCGAACAGCTCTTTCCACTGGTACGTGACCTCCTCGTCTTCAAAGTAATCTTCGACTTCGATGCCTTGATGTCCCATGTGCGCCCCGATCAGAGCCATCGCCGCCATCGGGTCGTGCGGAGCGAGCGATTTTACAGCCTCGACGATGAGAGCCATCGAGTACTGGGCCTCGCTTCTAGCGGTATACCCGTCGCCGTAGGCAAGGGCTTGATCGGAGCGAGCTATGGCGTTCCGAGCCCCATCAAGAAGCTGCGTAACGCTGGCGGGGAGTGATTGAAGTTCTGCCATCAGACGCCGTCCTTGTGGTCTCGTGAGGAGCTGTGTCGAGTTGGGTTGAAGTGCTTCGCGTGCCAGAGCATTACGATCAACCCGTTAGTTTCGGGGCACTTAGCGCGAAGACGAAGCACCATGTCGTTGGCAAGAGAGATCGCTTCGCCACGCAACAGCAGAGCACGCTCCTTGAGACCTTGTTCGTTGAGCTGGTATGAGAGTTGGAGAGCATTGGTCGCTCGGTCCAAGCCATCCAGATACCAGAGTGGCAGTTTTGGCATTTTAAGAGTCTTCATTTCAGTTCTCCAGCTCAGCTGACTGAGCTTCACTACATGAACGATTGTGGAGTTCGGATTTCCAAGTTCTTCACTCGGAATTTTGGAACCATCTCAGCTCCATCCACCAGCCATCGATACACCTGCGGATTCAAAGGTTTGAGCAATGAAGCCGTATGAGCAGCCAGCGGGTGCAAGTTTTAGGAGCCGCTCGGCTCTCAGCTTTCCAGTGGTCACGATAAGGAGGTTGAAGTTGTCGAAGCCGTACAGCCGCTTGGTGTGCCCGCCATTCTGAAACTCGTGGTACACGACGAGCTTCGACGCGAATTTGCTTGGCGAGACATGACCCATGTCGCATTCAATGAGGACCGGCCCCTTGGGAGTAATCGCCATTCCGTCTGGTCGGACCTCCAGGGTTTTGCCTGCAACTTCAAAGGTGCGCCAGAGCATGGGTTCGTGCCGCCACTCGGTTGCACCTTTGGAGGTCAGAGCAATGCGAATGTTGGTGACGCTGAGGGCATGCCTGAGGAATCTGGGGGAGGGCTGGCGAGTGGCGATGAGCCTTGCTATGCGGTCACTCAAGACCTCAGCGGCATTCACGCCAGGAGCGTAGAGGCTTCCATTGAAGTAGGGAGTCTCAATCCGCCGGACGATCCCCAGTTCCCGAAGCACCCGGAGCCTGGTGTTGACTCTGGTGATCGAGGCGAACATTCCCAGGGCAAGAATTTGATCGCGGCTCAAGACGTGCGAGAGGGCAAGTTCTCTCACAAGTTCAGCGTCTCGTGGGGTGATGACCATCAGAACCAGTCCTCCAAAGAGCCAGAATCTTGCTTGTCAGACTTTGGCTTTCTGAGGCGTGGTGCTTGCTCTGTCTTTGAGTTCGCAACCCTCTGTCCATGAGCAATGGGAGACTCGTAGGGTGCGTTCTCGTGAGATTCATGAATCTTGGAGAGGAAGAGTCGGCCCTCATAATCCAACACTCCTCCGTTTCCAATCGGCGTATTGATCTCCAGCCCAACCAAGGGTTTGTTTCCTTTCTTCACTACGCAGGTTCCAACCGGGAGTCTTGTTAGATCAAGTGCCTTGCGGTCTCCGGTGAGGTCTGCGGACATAGTCTTTGCATCTTCACGCCCGAGGCGAAACGCCATCTTGAGTCCCACATTTCCAAGGATGAGAGAGCGAAGGCTTGTACCCACTTGGGAGAGAGTCTGGTGGGCGCAAATCACCGAGAACCCGAACCTCCGCCCTTCGGCAATGATCGAAGAGATGTCTTCGCTGGCGAAGTGGGAGAACTCGTCGAGCACCAGGAGGACAGGGTTTCGTTGGTGCTCTGCCTGCCCAACCCTTGAGAACATCGTTTGGGTGAGACAACCGAGGAATAGTGAGCCAAACATTCGGCCCACGTCAGCAGTTTCGTCGATAGCAAGGGAAACCAGGAGGACACTCCCGTCTTGATTCAGGTGGTTCGTTAGGTTCACCGGATTGCGGTCACTCAAAATCGCTCGGAGCTTGCGGGTGGCAAACACCCCGGAGAGCTTGTTCATCACCGGCATCGCTAAAGTAGCTTTGCGGTCATCTCGCATTTCGTGGAACCGGGTTAAGAATCCCTTGACACTCTCCGACTCGGTGTGGTCGATCAGCCATGCACGGTAGGCGTCGTTGTAGAAGCCGGATTCGAGTTGCGTAAGTGGTTCACCAGCCTCGGCCAGTGCGGTAAGGAAGTACCGAAGAGTTTCTTCAAGCTGAACCCCAAAAGACTCTGAGCCTGCTTTGACGGTCGCGGCAACGTTGAGAGCCAGTTTGTGTGGAAGTCCCGCACCGCCCAAGGGGTCGAAGCCCATGTGTGGCGACGAGTCGCGTAGGTCAAGGACCTTCACCAGTGAAGGTTCGACCCTCTCAGCGAGCAAACTCAGTACGTCATTCACCTGATCCCCTCTGGCATCAATGAGAACCAAGGAGTCGCCTCTCAGAATCGCCCCAGCTATGAGGTGGGTGAGCGCGACTGATTTTCCACTGCCCGATGCTCCTAGCATTAGGCCGTGAACCGCGAGTTCACGCCTTGAAATGCCGTACAGCCGTGTGGCTGGGTGGTCAGCGTGGTTCTGATAGTCAGCTTCGATCCCGATCCAGTGCTCGGGCCTATTGCTTCCGCTTTCGTGCATGTCGCTAACAAGAACGAACCGACCGGAGACAATTCCAAGTTTTAGTTCAGCCGAACTGTGCTGTCGCCTGCCACTTCAATTTGGCTTACCCTGCTTCCTTTGTCGACTGAGTGCATGTCCATGAGCGCCTCTTCAACGGTCATGCCGGAATGCAGAAGCATATAGAGGCTTTCGGCATTCTCCAGCGCCTCCACATCCCGCACCTTTCGTGGGTAATAGAGCACACACTTTGCTCCCGAGAACAAGAATGCATTGACTAATGAGACGTGATAGCCGAATGTTGGACGCCGCAGAAATCCGTTGCAACAGGAGAGGAACAGTATATCTACCATCACCTTCTCTCTACAAATCATTGCGGGAGACACGTGGCACAGCCCGTTAGAGCCGTCTGAGAGCAGCAGTCCATTGCTACCGTGCCTATCGTCTCCGTGCGTAACTATGTGAACTACCCGAGAGGTGCGGAGCGAATCTAGAAATCTATCAGCGCTTGCCTCGTTTCTCAAGAAAGGTCTGACTTCAAGTAACTCTCCCACACGAGCCGCTTCTTCGCATCCGAGGGGCAACTCGTGGAGGCCTACTTTCCTGAACCCGTCAGCAGCAAACACTGAGCTACCCACTCCGGAATCTTCACTCCTGACCCCCTGTGTATAGCTCCCTGACACCAAACCGACTAGTGATCCTAATGCAGTGAGGACTCCACGCTCATCAGTTAAAACCAGGGCCCCTATCTGCAAACCAGCGAGTTGGTCGTCGAGATATACTCTGACGCGTCCCAACTTCCTCACGCACCCTAACATTTCGCTCACCCGAAGGAGATCAGAGAGTGACCTAAGAGTTGCTTCGGTTGCCATACGATCACCACATCTCACATTGAGCATATGCTTTCTAAGCTCCGCAGTTAGATGGATGGCAGAAACGGACCAAACACGGCTTCCCATCTTACTACTGTAAAGATGAACCCAGAACTGGTCTCTGTATACTTTGATTACTAAAGTGCCTTCGCGATATTCGTCCCTCTGAAGCTTTCTACTTAGCAATAACTGCGAAATGAACTTAAAGTCACTGACTTGAATGCGACTAGAACTCTCTGCTGCACCAGTCTCTACAAATGTGGACTCTACAGCCGCGACTATCCACTCCTTGTTGCGAGGCTCTTCAGTCTCACTCAGCAATTGTGCAATTGATCCAAAACGATCTTCAATCTCAACTGCTCGATGGAGGCTAGAACCGCCGATTAGCAACAGCGCACTTGAAACTGACTCAAGTAGCTGGTTTAGACGAACAAGTTCGTGCTTGGTTCTCCTACCAATCTTTAAACAAAATCGCCGGACTGTCCGGACGAGCACATCCAAAAGTGACTCCACGTGAGGCAAGTGTCTTCGAAGTCGCTCTGGCTTACTGTTGCACCAAGTGCACCCCTTCCATAGTTCAAATCGGTCAATATCGCACTCCTGGCAAACCTGGCCGCCAAGATAGCAATGCGCAAGAATTAGATCGACAAGCGCAGAGAGATCGATAACCTGGTCGGGAACGCCGTCCAAGTGATGAAGGTAAGTAGCTTCAAGGTCGATTACTCCGTGAAAATCTCCAGCACGATACCGAGTTCTAATTTCTAGGCCGATGATCCCCGTTCGCACCAAAGTGTTCGACGTCGATTCACCTGACCACTCTTGGAGCGTATGCCACACTCCATGCGGATCGCTGAGATCAAGTTCGACGAGACAAGATGCAGCACTAGCCCATGCAAGGGGCCGTTTTCCAATCCTTTCCCAAATGCGTAGAGATTGCACAAGTGCACTCTTTGCGGCTTTGTGTTCTCCAATCCGAGCATAACGACTGCCAACGTCGCCGTACGCAGCTGCTAAGTTCTCCAGATTGATCTCGTCGCTTCCCAGACCTTTGATGATGTTGAGCTTTTGCCTAGCTAGCCGAAGGTCGGCGGCAAAATCATTATTCATGTGTGCCAGCAACATCTTTACAGTTAAGCGGTTGATCTGGACGATCTCATCGGAGCCGAGTTCCCCAAGTCTGGCCTCGCAATCCGTCACGAGGCTCAAGTCCGAAATGGTAAAGCCCACGATGGCAAGCTTTCGAACTGCGTTCGACTCTTGGACGAGCGAATCCGCATCACGCACTGCCACTCTGCCGTACGCCAGAGCTTCTTCCGTGTAACCAAGCTCGCCAAAGACTCGGACAGCCTCAATGTTGATCAGGTGCGAAGACTTAGGGCATACACCGTCTATCATTAGTAGGGCTCGCAAACGTCGCCCGGCCTCATCAAGTTTCCCAGACTGTCTCAACAGTCGAATTGCGCACAACTCTGAATCAATCACGTTGCGTGCCGCCAAGGTCGAGAGCTTCGTTCAAGAGTTGAATCACACCTTGCGCAAACAAGTTGTCTGTTGGGAGCCCTTCAAGTTTCGCGAGGGCGACTTCTGGTACGCCAGCCTCTATTGTGATCCTCAAGATGTCTACCACTTTTTGCGGTGTTAGTTCCAAGCGACCAATCGAATCAATAGTTCGAGCTGGACAAAAGAACTGAAAAGTTTCATCGCGAAGTTGGCTTCCTTCCTTTATGTAGACGGTGGCGGAAAACCCCTGATTATGATCCTTGGGCAAGTCGGGCCAAACATCTAAGGATGCCGGAGGGTCGTCGAAATGAAGTTCGTGTCCAAAGCTGTCTGTAATGTCCAGCGATACGATGACTTCGTCCAATTCTAAAAATTCAAGGGGCCTTACGCTTTGCCGAAAATAGGAACGTGCACCGGTATCTCGTGATCCGCGAAAGGCTAACCTGTTCGTGGTTATGTCTCCAAGCATCTCAACGACGGAAAAATAAACCTGACTCCACTCAAAGTCGCTCTTTGGGGAGCCTACGTTCTGCTCAAGTAGTTCCCTACCGAATGCTCGTGCGGGTGAGCCGGGCCTAGCCATAGTCCCAAAATATGAAAGTTCAACTGGGGAATACGCTACTAACTCACCAATTGAATCCAGAAAGTCAAAGAAGTCTTCACGGTTCTCGTGAAGACAGCTTAAGAAAGGCACAAGTATTCGATCAGGCATTCCTTGCGGGAAGCCAAAGTCGGTTGAAAGATCGAAGGAGTCGTCTGCTCTTGAAAACGGATATCTATACAATGGCATTCTTCTCCATGTCTAGTGCTAATGGTTCTAAACACTTTCGACATCTAGCAATCCATTCGCTTTCAGTGGTTCTTGTCGTTCGGAGTATTACTGCTGACTGTCCTGCTGAAGCCTCTGTCGCAGCAGCAACGCCCTCGAAAAGGAGCGACTGGCCCTCTTCTACATGATTCCGGTCTAGGTTGCATGTTGGGTACAGGTCGAAGGTCAATGACCAATCAACAAAATATGTGTTGAGTATCGCAAGATGCTGATGAAAGTCAGGAGAGCGGTTCCCTACAATAGCAATGTATTCAGCGCCGCATATTTCCGGAATCGTCCTCAAAAGCAGGGCGTACCAGCCATGTCGAATTTTTTGGCAAGATTGAGTCCAAATATGATTTCGTGCTTCTCTAAGGACGCTTTGATCGTCGATTCGAGAAGTTGTCGCAAGTGTGACTGAATTGATCAGTTCGACACCGTTCTGATCGATTATCTCCTTTAGCCTCTGTTGCCTCCTGTACTCGTCAATGAATACATGGCAAATGGCGAGTTTGACGATTCCGGGTTGCATTGGAAAAGCATGGTTCTGCAATCGTAAGAACGTCTTTTGTAGAATATCCTCGAAATCTATGGTGTGTTGCGGCGGGCAAAGTTTTCGAGCCAATCCGAGACATTCCGGCTTGCGCAGGTAGTGTCCTAGCTCAGTTTCGTTTTGGATTTGCACTTCGCCCATTAAAATTGACCCAGGCGGACTACCGCATGGGTCGGATGTTACCCCTTGGTCCCATATCACTCGCTGGAAGTGAAAAGCCAGGATCTGAGAAATGCTTCCAAGTCGGATTCGAATGAGCCTAAGTCGGGGGTCAAGACTCCGGCTTTCACGGCCGCCCCTACCTTAGTGCAAGCCTGCTCAACGAGATGGAGTGTTGCCGGAAGTGCCCCATAGTGTTGAGCATATACCAATTCCATGATAGAGCAGCGACCGATCTTGAAGAACGTGTTCGACTCATCCTCTTCAGCCGCGGTTGCAAAGCGATTGTAGATGTAGCAAGCCATAACTCGGTCGGGTATGCAGAGCCTAGAAGCGAATGCGAGCATCCAGTAGTGCTTGTCAGAGGCGTGGCGATAGAAATCAGAGAAGGGCTTCACTCCCACTATTGGGCATTCAGAGGCAGGTTTTTTAGGTTCCATTGCCTTTCGCGTATATTCTTTGTTCTGACTCCTGTCAAGAGTCTACTCTAGCTATTGCATGAGACGCATGAAGCTGAAATGGTTGCGCTACTGAGTTTTGGAAGATTCAACCTGTTGGAGAAGCCCCCACGCAGTGGTTTCCAATGTGATCGCCAAATCAATGAGAGTCGGAATATCTAGGTGTTGAATGCCTTGTTCAACTTTCCAGACGAATGCTTGAGTTCGGTTGAGCTTCTTTGCGAGGTCCCGCTGAGACATGCCCTGAGACTCTCGAAGCTCGCGCAAGAGCCCGCCCAAGATGGCATGCTCCTCCCGCGCCGCGCTTCGAACCGTTCGTCTCAATACTCAAATCCCTAGTCAACTGACTCTAGGGTAGAGTTGCATGTAAGGTAGACTCTTCCGAAGAGTCGTCGTTTGAGCGCGAGCTACCGCTCCGATGACTGCCTGGTGAAATCATCATGAGTTTCGGATTGCAGCTGCTATTGCCAGCTTCTCTCGCGCTTTCAGGACTTGGCTCCGGCGAAGTGAAAGTTGACTTAGGAAGCATCTACCACCCTGTTTCTGGCATTGTTACGGTGGATCAGGCGGGAACCGCCTCGTTTGCGGGGAGTCCAGGGACAATCATCGCTTCAAGTGGGGCGGGTGAACCTCCGCTCGTGTTGGAGTGGCGCATTCAATCGCCAACCCGGCAAGGTGGCGTTCGAGATGACCTGATCGAATACTCTCTCGCCGCTAAGTCCAGCGACGGGAGAGTTGGGCTCTACGCGAAGAAGAAGCCCGGAAGCATCCTATACAGCATCCCAGGGGCTTACCGTGTTTCACTTCAGATTCCCGGGGCTTCGACATCCATCTATGAGCGAGAATTCCGATGCGTAACCGGCAGAAACGGTTATGTTGCACCTCAGGAATACCAACCTCCTGCGATTGCTAGACTCACCGTAGACCCAAGTGGCACTGGAAGGGGCGCACAGTTCCACCTTACGAATGATGCTCCAGAAATCGAAGCGTTTTGGAGAGGCAAGCTCAAATATCGCTGGTTATCTGGCGGATCGAGTTTGCTCATTTCCGGTACGAACCTTTCCGCGACCGTCGATGCATCGTGGCTCGCTAGGATGAAAGTGGTCGGTCAGCCCCTTCCAGCCGCCGTCGCCGCGCACTATCAGAAGTTGCAAGAACTTGAAGCTGGTCGATGGTTTGGTTGGCAACCGACCGGAGTTGCCCCAGGGGTGGTTTTTGTCCAGTCGGAACTTGAAGGTGTTCCGCACCGCCGGTTCGCCTTCAACCTGAGTTGTTCGGCTGGATGGGGATTCCAATCTCTGACCCCAAGCGTTCACGATTCTGCCAAGCTCAGCCAGCAAGTCAGTCAGCCACAGTTCCTTGGGACGCTTCAACCAGGGAGTCTGCAAAGTCCGACAGGAAGCCTCTTCAATTCTCAACCAGCGACGCCGCCCAGCCGCGAAGATGACTCGACGAAGTGGGTCGCAAGTGTAAGCTCAGTCATCGGCAAAGGATATCGGTTCTGGATTACCAAGGACAGTCCATCGGCTTTGCCGAGCCGTATTCTCGGATATCTCCCGTTCAGCGAAGAGGAAGCAAGTCATGTTCTTCCCAAGGCGGCAAACAAAGAGAGCTTCCTCTTCGCTGGCCCTCATGCGCATACCTACCTGATTGTGGAACGGGGTGTGCCATGGGCGAGTGAGTACCAGCTTAACGGCAGCGGTGCGAGCAACTTCTCGGTCTCGAAAGCAAAGCCCCTGTTCTTCGCGACCAACTTTGACGACAGGGGCATCTACGATCCAAGCAACTACACAGTTGCTCCTACTTTTGGGCCGATACGGTCGTCAGATACGGGAACACCAGTAACTTCACCCGGAACAAGCCATTCGGTTCGCCGGGTGCCACAAACCTATATCCCCTTCGAGAAGGCGCAGTTCAAAATTGAAAAGGTAGGTAATTTCGCTTCGTTCGGGTACGCCGAGAATGCGTTCCCTGTGGACTGCTATGGTACGACTTCCTTTGCTTCCACGTTCGATCCCCAAAAATTAGGGCACGACAGACTCTCTTTCACCTTGATTCGTCGGGATATTAGCTCTAGAACTCCCTTGGCTCATGCGCAAGTTGGAGAGCGGAAGGTCAGGAATCCGCTACTTCCTGGAATGGGTGACTACCTCCTGTACATTCCTGCCTCCGCAGTTGGGAAGCCAGCACCTCAAGTGATCGTGAATTTTTCCACCAGGCAGCTTCGTCTCATCGGCAAGCAGTATGCGGATGCCAACGGAGCCATTCTCATCTGTGGATTCAGCCCAGAGAATGCCCTCTTCACTGACATTTTCCGATACCGTGACGCCCTGATTGCCCATGTCACCGAAACCCTTCCCGTTACCCAGCACTCGGTAATCTGGACTGGGCTCAGCGGTGGAGCAAACATCGCCGGAAACTCAGCAATCGCTTTCCCTTACTTAACTAGGGGCGCAATTCCCATCGGCTCACCGGCAGATTTTGCCGCTGGAGCATTTTCAATCACAACGCCCGTAGTCAATTTCCATGGCAATCGAGACTCCCTCAATGGACTCGGACACTCAGGCATTCAGATCAAACTCGGGAAGAACTGGGCAAACATGACCTACCAAGGTGGTCACGTCTGGCCATCTGAATCCGAGTTTTCGGGAGCACTCACCAAACTGAACAGCATGCCCACCCCGAGGTTGGATCGATCATGGTAAGCAAACTAATGCCCCAACGACTTCTTATCTGCGCCTCGCTCGTATTGCTTTCAGCTGCGAGTCAGGCTGATGTCGTCGGGAAAGTTGAGAGCATTGACCAAACGGGCATCACCCTTGATATCGGCCCGATGCTCCCCTGGGGCACGAGAATCACTGCCAACCAGCGTCGAGTGATCCAGCAACAGTTACCCTCCGGGAGTCTTGCCAGAATCGTCCTGGTGGACGGCAAAGTCGTATCAGCGCGTATCACCTCAATAAACCCCGCGCAGGTCAGAGAGACGAGTCTGACGGTTCTCAAGCCATATTCCGGTGGATACTCATTTCAGGCAGGGCACAGCTTTTGGGGGTTCGTCCCCACGCAGACGGGGTTCAACCGAGGCAAAGGACAGACCATCTACCAACTCGGCGGCGGATATGACTCGTTCCGATTCAAGTTCTGCTTCTCTGAGAAGGACGGCTCTGGCAAGCTCTACTATCGGCTTGACGGCGGCGAACCAGTCGTTACCCCAATCTCAAACACCGAACTTACAAGCATTGTAATCGACGTCAAAGGTGTCCAGTCCATTCAGCTCTGGGCAGAAGGGCAAACGGGGGACACTACGGGCACGGACAACTTCATCATTGATCCGATCTTGATGAAGCTTCCTTCGAGCGTTCCGGTACTCGCCTCGCCAGCCAATAGAGAGAATATCGAGCCATCAGAAGAACTGCGTTGGCAATCTGTTTTGGATGCCGTTGGTTATCGAGTGGAACTCGAATGCGTCCGCCTCTATGACACCTCAGCCGCAAACCGACAGAGGTTCTTCTCAATTCAAACAACCTCCGAGGTTCGAGTCGTGAGACTAGCAGACCTGAAGCTCCCCGACGGTGAATACCGTTGGCGTGTCCACGCACTCGACGACGTCGGTGTTATGGGACAAATGAACGAGTGGTGGTCGTTCCTCCTCGGCAAGTCGAATTAACTCAAAATGGTTTGGCCCGACTCATCCCTTGAAACTTCAAGTGAACTGTATGCGTCTCAATATCATGGAGTTTCCGCAACCCCCGAATTCAGCCAGCTTGAGCGAAAAGCAATATTCCGAAGCGTATGACGCGTATCTGAGGGCTGTCGTTAGTATCGCCGTCATTAACAAGTGCCTTCAGCCGTTGCCGGCAGGAACTGAGGGTGCCAGGCTTGGGGTACACCACGGTGAAGACTACGGAAAGGTTGCCGCCAACTTCATGGAAGCGGTCAAGTTAATGTAGCTTTCAGTCAACGCCTGCGAAAGACGCCCCGTTTGAGACCGTAAGATTCGTGAAGCGTAAGTTAAGAACTTAGTGCGCTGGGATAGGAATACCGAGTAAATCGGAGCTTGGGCGCATTGGCCAAATTAGTAGTTCCCACCCGCCACCCTGTGTGTTTGTCTCGACTAGGGTCGAGGTAACTTCCGGGGCTTCCGGAAGTCGTTTGTCGAAGCGTCGTAGCATGGGGCTGAGGATAACTCCCTCGCGCGCGCTTTCTTTCATTTTTTCTTTTGACTTTGTTACGCGCGTGGTTAAGGTGAACACAAATCGTCTCATTTTGAAGCGTCAACTTTGCCTGGCTGTGGATAACTCAGGTCGATTGCGATGAAGCCACGCGAAGCAAGGCGAGTCAGTCCGCGATGAACGCTGGATCGCTTGATTCCGGCCCAAGCCTCCAGTTGCTCGTAGGAAGCGTTCAGCGGAATGTGAAACCGCCGCAGACCATAGGCGCGGCGGGAAATCACGAGGAGCAGCCGCAGCTCAGGGTTCGAGAGGATCGGGAGCAGGCGGTCCAAATGCGAGTTCGGGATCTTCGTCCACTCCGTGACTGGCGGCGGGAACCGTGGGGAGATACTTGGCATAGGTGAACTCTTTAGGAGGTGAGTAGTTGCCCCGAACCGCCTCGATGATGAAGGCGTTGGGGCGCTTTGCTTTGCGGTATGGCAGATACAGCAGTTGCCGCTCGATCTCCTCAACCGGGTAGTCCCGCAGGAGTTGTGCGACCCCAGCGTTCGAGACGTTTAGCTTGAAGAGCTCGGTCGCGACTGCCGTCATGCGCTCAAGGTTCGTCATCGCACGGCTTCGATGAAGCGGCTGACCTGGCGGCTCATGCGGTCGAGGTGGCGGAAGAACGGCTCATCCACTTCGAGCTTTGGTACCTCGCGCACACCAATCTTGTGCTGGATCAGGAGCCTAGCGAACTCGATTCCGGTGACCACACGAATTCGAATCGGCTCGTGGCTTCGAAGGTGAAACTCGGCCGAGCTTGTGAGTCCGTGTGTGGAGATCAGGATTCCATGGTCGGAGCCAGTGCGCCGCACAACTCCGGCCAGTTCATCGAGCATCCGCACCCGAACCTCTTGGCCGACGAACTTGACCACGGTCTGCACGTCGAACAGTCCCAGTCGGTCATCAGCGGTGAACTCGTGCCCTCCTAGGTAGGTTTTCTCCTTGCGCTCACGCCGACCCATGAACTGAATGGACTTGTATCCCAGTCGGTCGAGGAGTTGGCGAACTAGCAGCATCTGAACGTGAAAGGAAGACACGCGAATTACGGAGAGAAGGTCTTTCTCAAGCATGGCGGCGGGGATTAGTTGTTGGTTGAGGAAGAAGTGACGCCGCGAGGATGACGACTGGAAACCCACTTACCAGGCTCAATGCCAGCAAAGGAAGGCTTAAGGTCTCCGAACTCGTCGTATGCGTTGTCAGGAAGGCTCGGCTGACTCCGGGTCACGTCACAGCAGTACGGGGTTGGGAACCTTCCACCCTCAGCGATGAGGTCCCTCGGGTCGATCCGAAATCCTAGCTCTCGCTCAATGGCCTCCGTAATCCGGGTGACGGTGAGGAACGATGGGTTTCCGCCGCCTCTCAAGATTCGGAAGACCGAGGCGGGATGGACTCCAGCATCCTGGGAGAGCCTGGAAGGAGCCTTGAAACTGTACCGTTTGGTATGAGCGAGAACATCCGCGAGTCGAGAGATGGTTTGGTCAAAGTGGTGGGGTAATGGTGTCATGGCGGTAGTCTCCTCGGGTTGTCTTGTTAGCTCACAAATCCTCGCCCGAACGAAAACCGAACGCAAGAGCGAGTGTTTTTGCACGTCGCTGAAATGCATTGCAGGAGCGAAATTCATTTCACTCGTGACTCCCAGAGCAAGTTTTCACCCCGGTCAGACCCCCGGTTAGAGAGGCGGTCAGGGCTAGCCTAGGTGTTCGAACCTGCGTACAGCGGTTCCAATACTCAACCCTCTTGCTTCGCAATCGGTCTCTCTTGTATCTCTTCTCTCGTTCACTTTTCGTTCTCTCAAGAAGAAATCCAATGCGATCCCAATAGTCGAAACCTAAGAGCACCCTATCCAGGCGGGGCGTCGCCTGAATGTTTGGATATCTGAAAACCGCACGCACAGAACAGACCGTGAGAGCCATGAGAGATGAACTTTCACAACCAGAGTTCCCCGTGATCCGGGTCCAGCTCGTTCGGGAATCCAGCGAGCCGAAGAGATCGGTTTGTAGTCCGGCAGAGGCAGCAAAAGTTGCCGAGCACTTCCTTGGTCTTTGTGACCGGGAGCAACTGATCGTGCTGATGCTCACCGCGAAGAACGACCTGATCGGCGTCCATGTCGCGAGTATCGGCAACCTTACCAGTGCTATCGTGTGCCCAAGAGAGGTTTTCAAAGCGGCGATCCTGGCAAACGCTTGCTCGATCATCGTGGCGCACAACCACCCGTCAGGCGATCCCGAACCTTCACCTGAGGACTATGAGGTCACGAGGACACTCAAAGCCGCAGGAAAGCTTCTTGGGATTCCGCTTGAGGATCACCTCGTGATCGGCAGCCCGGGCCGGTACGTGAGCTTCAGAGACCTTGGGGAGCTACCGTGACAGCAAAGCGAGCTATCGCCGAGGCGCACGTCCAATTGCGGAGCACTACGCGGAACAAGGCACAGTGCCGCTCACGCCGACGTCCATCGGCAGGAGTTACCCCATGAGCACCGAAACCAAGCATGCAGACTTTGAAGTCGAAAACCACGGAACGATCTTCCTCATTCGCCCGACCTCGGAAGCGGGATCGGATCACTTTGCGGAACTTGATCCGTGGCATCACACCTTCTTCGGCAATGCCCTTGCCGTGGAGCATAGATACCTGGAGGACGTTGTACTCCGACTCCAGGAGGACTTCATCGTCCGTCCCGCCTAACCCAGACCCCGCCCGCGCGGGGTCTTCCGACTGATGTGGCTTCCAACGCCCACGGAAGCCGAAGTAGAACGCTTCCGCGAGCTTTTGCAGTCCACATGTGGGGTCGAATGCGATAGCGTAGAAGCGAGGGCGCTTAACGAACTCCTCATCCAAGTTCTGATCATACAAACCAATGAAGTGCATTATCTACGCAAGGAAATCAACTGAATCTGGGGAACGGCAGGTTCAGAGTTTAGACGACCAGCTTCGCATCATGCGAGAAGTTGCACACCGGAACGGATATGTTGTGATTGAGGAGATTGCAGAGTCGCGTTCTGCAAAACATCCAAATAATCGACCTGGTTTTAGTCGCCTCCTCGAGCTCATTCGGACCGGGAAAGCGAGCGCAATCCTGGTTTGGCATGTGAACCGACTTACCCGGAACCCCCAGGAAGGAGGGACTCTGGGCCAGCTCCTTCTCGATGGCGAGATAGAGGTAATTCAAACGCCGGAGCGCAAATACGTGAGCGATGATAGCCCAATCTTTCTCGCTCTCGAATCCGCCGTAGCCGCCGGACAGAGTCAAAACTTAAGCCGAGATGTTACTAGGGGTATGGAGAGCAAGGCTGAAAAAGGATGGCTGCCAGGAAAGCCACCGCTAGGATATCGCAATAACCCTTGGACAAGGGAGATAGAACCGAATCCAGAAAGTTTTCCATGGGTTGAGAAAGCATGGCAACTCATTGTTGATTCGCCTCTTTCTGTTCGAGATATCTCCAATGCTCTCGATTCTGAGTGGCCCACCGTCGACAAAAAAGCCGCCGAGCACCGTTTCCGGAAGCTCTACGCTTTGTTCCGAAATCCCTTCTATGCTGGGCTCTTTCGATTTCAAGGCAAGCTCCACGAAGGAAAGCACCAAGCTGTTGTCGGCAGAGCGGAGTTTGAGTTCGTCCAGCAGAAGCTAAGCCGTTGCGGTGAAGCCGTCCGACCACAGCGTCACGAGCCACTGTTTAGGGGTCTTATTCGATGCGGGACATGCGGTGGACCGGCAACGGTCACAAAGGCTCAGAAGCAAGCAAAGGACGGTTCAATTCTTCAATACGTTTATTATCACTGCACTGGTCACCGAGGGTGCAGGAAGCGGGTGGTCGAAGAGCACGTTATAAGGCAGGCGTTAATCGAGTTTGCTAAGAGTGTTTCCATCGCTCCTGCAGTTTCCGAATTCCTGCTAGCACAACTCCAGGGGTTTAGGGCCGCACATGAAGCCACGACGATAGCGGCTTCCCAAAGATTGACAGGAAGCCGCGCGAAGCTGCAGGAACGGCTACACAGGCTCCATAGCATGCGAATGGACGGTGAGATTACGACAGAGGAATACTTGTCGCTCAAGGAGTCGCTCAATGCTCAAACGCTGGAAGTAGATGCTGGCATCGAGAAGTGCCAGTCGCGAGCGGAAGCTGTTCGCCTCAAGCTTCGGTGCGTTGTAGAGGCCGGGCGAGAGGCGTTTCGCCTCGAAGAGCATGAGACAGAATCTAACTTGAAGATTCTGGCTACCAGACTGCGAAACTCCGTTTACATTCGCGACCGTCAGGTTGAGATACGCATGGATGAAATACTTCAGAAGATAGCTTCGTTCAAACCGCTGATTAGTCAGTCTCAGAGCCTTGAACCAAGGAGTTCTGGCACTCCAATTCTCGATTGGTGCACGCCTTTGTGGGATGTTCTAAACGGATCATTCCAGCGACAGCTCGAAGAGCTGGATGAGGCGGCTCCACCAGTCATACCAAACGTGCCACAGAGTGTCCAGAAGGCTCCCTTATAATGGCTATCCGACTTCACCGAGGGTGCCTGGAGGGGCACTACAAAGTGGCAGCCATTTTCTCAGGAGCATTTTCGATCTCGATGCCACTCCGTCGTAAGTCTCCCAAGCCTTCGGGAGAAAGCTCGCCGAAGCATTCGAGGAGCACAGACCCTTCGACGGGAGTTGAATCCGTGCTGCTTTGAGAGGCACGTGGAATAATGGTCCAATGATGGCTAGAGATTCCGTTCCTTCTCATCACCGGGATTCAAGTTCCCGTCTGTTCACCGCTCCCACTTACGTGAGGTTCAAGCCGTGATTGGCGAGTACGCGGACCCGGCCCTGCTGGATCGTGAAAGACCATATATCCGGCTTACGAATGAACCCGGAGCTAGTTTCCACTTCGTGTATCTGGCCGAGCTAGAACCGCTCTTAGCCGGAGCCTTTCTGAAATCTAAGGGTAGCCGTCTCCATCGCGGTGACCCGATCCAAACCCGGATGTCCGGAAGACTTCTGATGGTAGTGGATAGTGATGGAAACATCGCCGACGCCTCGAATATCAACTGGACCTGGCCAGTGGAAACTTCGTGGACGGATTTGGGACCATGCTTCGGACCACAAGAGATCACCTTCACGTTCAGCGATAAGCGCGGCAGTAGAGCTAAGTACGGGGCAACATTCATTTGCCCTCCAGAGCATGGATACCATTTTGAGACGAGATTTGTGTCTCAACAACTGCAGGAGTACCTGTCCCGACGAGAGTATGGAGAAGTGATCGCGCATCAAGTAGCTCCATTTTTTCTAATAGACGACCTGCTGGTCGGCTTCAACTATTTTCTGGAGAAGATTGGGCTGAAGAGCAAAGATCAACGCGACCCCATTGATTCTCGAATTCAAAGTTATCTAAAGCGCCAGTTCACAGCGATGACTCTCTATGCAGCGCTCACGTCGGATAGGGATTTGATTGCAAGACGGCTGTATGGAATCAGTGATCGCTTGCACATTGCCCTTGCTTCAATTGTTCGCTGTTTGCCGGAAATTGCACAGCGCGGAAACGCGGTTGCCACAGACTTTGTAGTGACCCAAGTATGGAATCTTTTTCCAGCGGACTCCCCTGATCCAAGACAATATGAAAAGACGCCTCAAGCCCAGAATCGGAGCGACACGGATGCCAGCAAATCGCCACCATCCCCCGAACAGACCCGGAATCGCGAAAGCATTCAGGAGAAAGACCGAATCAGCAAGGCAGATGATGTCAACGAAACTGGACGAGTTACAGTTGCGGCCTTAACATCCGCTCTCAGCAGAAAGTTTCCTGGCGTTGCTCCTGCGGAAAGCGTCAACCAAATTTTCACTTCGTCGGCTGATGACGAAGCAACAAAGCAGGATATTGCTATCGCACTGCGCTATCAATGTCCCAGTACTGCGGAGAGTCCTCACAGGTGGTTTGTTGAAATGCTTCCGAAAGCGCTTGCCTTGATCGCCCGGCAAACGTAAGGGTCAAGTTCTGGAACTTGAGCGACTTGCAAGTCGGCTCTTTAGCAGCCCGGTAAACTACCGTGCAACTGCGCCTCTCCGGATTTTGCCACAGCCTGGGCAGGTTGTAGAAAACCGCCTAGAATGCGGGTTGAGACTTGTACAAATATGGCTGACCAATTCTTCAACCAACCAATACTAAACTCGCCGTACGAATATCCGGCGAGCCATTGGAAGCTGGATGAGTCCGGTCAGCCGACTCAGGAAATCGTCGAACAGCGGAGGCGGGCGGACTTCATTACGCCCATCCCAAAGCCAAAGCTAAAGAAAAACCAGCCGAAGCAGCAAGCCCTGGTGATGGACGAGGGACTTGGATTGTCCGACGAGAAGCAAGCCTACGATCACGCCGAAATCATCAATACGGTTCGTCGCGAGGTTGACCTCTGGAGGAAGATCAGCAATCCAAGCCGTTGGGGAGTGACGCCGGAAACAGCACGACTGCTCCAGCATTGGCGAAGCTACGAGCTCCAGGGAGTGCGACCGTTTTTCTGTCAGGTTGAAGCTGCCGAAACTGCGATTTGGCTGACGGAGGTCGCGCCGAGCTACAAGGTTGGCAAATACATCCTGGATCGACTGGAGCGCGTAAACACTGAGGCGAATCCTGGACTTCTACGGCTTGCCCTGAAGCTAGCAACTGGAGCAGGCAAAACCACCGTGATGGCAATGCTGATCGCGTGGCAGACGCTAAATGCCGTTAGACGCCGGAACTCCAAAAATTTCACACGAGGTTTCCTCATCGTTGCCCCTGGGATCACGATCAAGGACCGATTGCGGGTTTTGATGCCGAATGACCCGGACAGCTATTACGCGGATCGGGAGCTTGTACCTGCTGACATGCTCGAAGACCTCCAGAAAGCGAAGATCGTAATCACCAACTATCACGCTTTTAAACTCCGGGAGCGAGTCGAAATTTCCAAGGGTGGGCGAGCCTTGCTCAAGGGGTACGGCGAAGACATTCAGACGCTGGAAACTGAAGGTCAAATGATCCAGCGCGTGATGCCAGAACTCATGGGGTTGAAGTCGATTCTGGTTCTAAACGACGAGGCGCACCACTGCTACCGAGCCAAGCCCGAAGACTTGGAAACGGAAGAAACCAAGCTCTCCGCCGAGGAGAAAGAGGAAGCAAAAGAAAACAATGAAGCCGCACGGCTTTGGATTTCGGGGCTTGAAGCGGTTGCCCGCAAAGTCGGAATCTCAAGGGTGATTGATCTCTCTGCCACCCCATTCTTCCTCCGTGGATCGGGTTACCGCGAAGGGACACTCTTTCCTTGGACGATGAGCGATTTTTCGTTGATGGACGCAATCGAGTGCGGAATCGTTAAGCTGCCTCGCGTACCCGTTGCGGACAATATTCCCGGGGCCGAGGTTCCAATCTATCGCAACCTGTGGGAGCACATCCGAACTAAGATGCCGAAAAAGGGGCGAGGGGCAGGACAGCAACTCGATCCGCTCAGCATCCCAACCCAACTCAAAACGGCTCTGGAAGCTCTGCATGGGCACTACAAGCGGACCTTCGATTCCTGGCAAGAGGCTGGGATAAAAGTTCCGCCGTGCTTTATCATCGTCTGCAACAACACCGCGACTTCAAAGCTCGTTTACGACTACGTCTCGGGCTTCAATCAGAAGCTAGATGACGGAAAGGAGAAGTTTGAGAACGGACGCCTGGAGATGTTCCGCAACTTTGACGAGCACGGAGAGCCAATCGCCCGCCCGCGCACGATCCTTGTCGATAGCGAGCAACTTGAATCGGGTGAAGCCCTCGACGATAAGTTCCGAGACATGGCTTCTGATGAGATTGAACGCTTCCGACGAGAGATCGTTGAGCGGTCTGGTAACCCTATGGCTGCCGAGTCAATCACAGATGCCGACCTGCTTCGTGAAGTGATGAACACCGTCGGTAAGCCGGGACGGCTCGGGGAATCAGTTCGTTGTGTTGTATCCGTTTCGATGCTCACGGAAGGCTGGGACGCAAACACTGTAACGCACATCCTCGGAGTTCGAGCATTCGGCACACAACTCCTTTGTGAGCAAGTAATCGGTCGTGCCCTTCGCCGCCAGTCATATGAGCTGAACGAAGAAGGTCTCTTCAACATCGAGTATGCCGATATCCTCGGTATCCCGTTTGACTTCACGGCAAAACCTCAGATCGTGAAGCCGGTTCCGCCTCGCGAAACAATCCAAGTCAGAGCGATCAAGCCTGAGCGAGATCAACTGGAAATCACGTTCCCTAGGGTAATGGGCTATCGGGTCGAGCTTCCTGAAGAGCAATTGCAGGCAGAATTCACAGATGACTCCAAGTATCGCTTAACGCCAGAAATCGTTGGCCCGACTGTCACGCGCAACGCAGGAATCATCGGCGAAGGCGTAGATCTGAGCCTGATTCATACCAACGACCTCCGGCGCTCGACCCTGCTGATGCACCTGACCACAAGGTTGCTCTACACCAAATTCCGCGACGCTGGAGATGAACCGAAGATGCACCTCTTCGGTCAACTCAAGCGAATCACCACCGATTGGCTCGACAATCACCTCGATTGCGCGGGAGGAACTTATCCTGCTCAGCTCATGTACCAAGAGCTAGCTGACGAGGTTTGCGAGCGAATCAGTCGAGCCATCACCCGGGCACACCAGAAAACGCACCGAATTCAGGCCGTTTTGGACCCGTATAACCCTCACGGCTCGACGATGCACGTCAACTTCAATACGTCAAAGACGGATCGGTGGGAGACGGATGCCGAGAAGAGCCATGTCAACTTCGCGATCCTCGACAGCGACTGGGAGGGCGAGTTCTGCCGGATCGCCGAATCTCATCCCAAGGTGATTCGCTACGTGAAGAACCACAACCTGGGACTAGAAGTGCCGTATGTCCTCCATGGTGAAAAGCGGCGATACATCCCGGACTACATCGTTGTCATTGATGATGGGCGAGGGCCTGATGACCCGCTCAACTTGATCGTCGAGATCAAGGGCTACCGTGGTGAAGACGCCAAAGTGAAGAAGGACACCATGGAGGCTTACTGGATTCCTGGTGTCAACAACCTGGAAACCGAGGGCCGATGGGCGTTCGCTGAGTTCACGGACATTTACGGCATGGAGCACGATTTCGCCCAGCAAGTGGCGCAAGCATTTGAGAGCATGGTCAACATTCGGACCGTGGGAGACGAAAAGAAATGAAGCACGAGATTGTTATCCAGTTGACCGAAACGTTCGAGGGCCATGCCCAGCGAACCGAGAATGGAGTTGAGTGCTGGCTTGCCCGTGACTTGCAACACCTCCTTGGCTATACCAAGTGGGACAACTTCCTCAACGTCGTCAACAAAGCCAAGACCGCGTGTGAAGTTTCAGGGCATGGCATCGAGAACCATTTTGCCGACGTCGGCAAAATGGTCGTGATTGGCTCTGGTGCGCCACGCGAGATTGACGACATCCTACTAACGCGATTTGCCTGCTATCTGATCGCTCAGAACGGCGATCCCAAGAAGAAAGAGATTGCATTCGCCCAAACCTACTTCGCTGTTCAAACCCGAAAAGCAGAGATCATTGAGCAGAAATTGCTTGAAGCTGAGCGAGTGTCGGCACGAGAAAAGCTCAAGAAGACAGAAGCCGAGCTCTCCACCGTGATCTTCGAACAAACAGGCAGCGACAAGAACTTCGGGATTATTCGGAGTAAGGGCGATCAGGCGCTTTTTGGTCGGACCACTCAACAGATGAAGTCAACCTGGAACATTCCTGACGGAAGACCCCTTGCAGATTTTGCGCCAACCATCATCCTGAAAGCGAAGGACTTCGCCACCGAAATTACGATCCACAACGCCAAGACCCACGCTATGACCACAGAGGGACAAATCTCGAATGAGCATGTGACCAACAACAAGGCTGTGCGGGACACGCTCCTGAATCGTGGAATTCGCCCGGAAGCCCTCGCACCGGCCGAAGATGTGAAGAAGCTGGAACGGCGGCTCGCGTCACAGGAGAAGGGACTTTTTGAGAAGCCAGAGGTTCTGGGGGGTAACGATGAGCAATCCTAAGCCCAAGCCAATGAAAGTCGTTGAAACGATCAACCACTACGACGCCAGCCGGAAGAACATTCCGACTCAGGAGTATCAGTCGGTGATGCAGAAGGAGGACTTGGAACCGATTCGCGTGGCTTACGAGCGGCGGAACCGCGATCTCGATCCGCAGCTCGTTTGGCGTGGAAAGGACAAACAGGATGAGGCCGACCTGGTGGTTCCCGCCCATCCGCTCTACATCCAGGAGAAGATTCACCCCAAGGTCTTGGTGGAAGACCTGATCCAACAATCCGGAAAATCCGGAGAGTTGACCATTGGGCAGCTTGATCTCTTCTCCGACTTCAATGGCATTCCCGAAGGTGCTGATAAGACCGACTTCTACGTTCACGAGTCGAACTGGACAAACCGGATGATCCTGGGTGACTCGCTTCAAGTCATGGCGAGCCTTGCCGAGCGCGAGGGCCTTCGTGGTCAAGTGCAGTGCATCTACATTGATCCTCCTTACGGCATCAAGTTCAACAGCAATTTTCAGTGGAGCACTACGAGCCGAGATGTGAAGGACGGCAAAGCCGAGCACATTACGCGCGAGCCAGAAATGGTGAAGGCGTTCCGTGATACATGGCGGGATGGGATTCACACATACCTCACGTATCTCCGCGACCGACTGAAGGTCGCACGTGATTTGCTCACAGACTCAGGTTCGGTCTTTGTTCAGATCGGTGACGAGAACGTGCATCGTGTTCGGGCCCTGATGGATGAGGTTTTTGGTGAAGCCAATTTTGTCAGCCAAATTTACTTCCAGAAAACTGGCGGACAAAATCCGAAGGCTATCTCCAACGTTGGGGACTATATCGTTTGGTTTGCAAAGAACAAACCCAGCTTGAAGTTTCGCTCCGTACGCACATTTTCTAAGACCCCGCCAGAAACTGATAAGTACTATGTGCTTCATCAGTCAATGGACGGTGCAGTTCAACGATTACCACTCGCGGAGCGCAATTCACTTGGAAGTGACTCTGAAGCTCGACTCTTTAGGCATGGGCCACTGCTCTCGGATGGCCAATCTGGCGAGCAACGCTCCCTGAGTTTCAATGGAAGGCTCCATTGGCCCTCACGTGGAAACCACTGGAAAACGTCACCGGAGCGACTGGAAATGGTTGGTAAAGCTGGACATTTGTTCATGATGGGCAACAACCCAGCTTGGAAGCTTTTCTGGGACTATTCTCCAGGACGAAGTCTGAACAACGTGTGGCTGGATACCCAGTCTGGCGGTTTTAACGATTCCGACATTTATGTGGTTCAAACAACAGTCAAGGTCATAGAACGGTGTCTCACGATGTGCACTGACCCGGGTGATCTAGTGTTGGACCCGACATGTGGCTCAGGCACGACAGCCTATGTAGCCGAGCAATGGGGGCGACGTTGGATCACGATCGACACGAGCCGAGTTGCACTCGCGCTCGCACGAACCCGGCTTATGGGCGCTCGCTACCCCTACTACTTGTTGACCGATTCGACCGATGGTCAAAAGAAAGAAGCTGAGATCACCCGCAAGCCGGTTAGTGCGAAAGAGACTTTCGGCAATATCCGCCACGGCTTTGTTTACGACCGCGTTCCACACATCACGCTAAAGAGCATCGCGCACAACACCGAGATCGATGTGATTTGGGAGAAGTGGGAAAAAACCCTTGCCCCACTTCGTGCCGACATTACGAAACATCTTCCCGCCGGTTGGTTAGACTCCTATAGAGCGAAACAGAAGTACACCGCTGAAGTTCCGGCTGACATCGCCGAGTGGGAAGTTCCCCGTCAGCGACCTGCTGAGTGGCCAGAAGCAACCGAAGCTCTCCTCGTGAAGTTCTGGGAAGCCCGTATCGCGAGGCAGACGGAGATTGACAAGAGCATCGCGGCGAAGGCTGACTTCGAATACCTTTACGACAAACCGTATGAGGACAAGAAGAAGGTGCGTGTCGCAGGACCGTTCACCGTCGAGAGCCTTTCACCATTCCGAAGCCTCGTGGTGGACGCCAACGACAACCTCGTTGATCCGTTGATGGTTGACCAGGCGGGCAAGCTGGAGCGACAGAACTTCGCCACGATGATCCTGGAGAACCTTAAGACTGCCGGAGTTCAACAGGCCAACAAAGAGGACAAGATCGAGTTCTCCTCGGTCGCACCGTGGCCCGGTCGCTACATCTCCGGCGAGGGCATCTACCAAGAGGCAGGCAACCAGAAACGCGCCGGAATCTTCATCGGTCCAGAGTTCGGAACTGTATCGCGCCAGGACTTGGTGGAAGCCGCCAAGGAAGCTGGAGACGCGGACTTCGACGTTGTCGTAGCTTGTGCCTTCAACTTCGATGCCCCGAGCAGTGAGTTCCACAAACTCGGTCGAATCCCCGTGCTGAAGGCACGGATGAATGCCGACCTACACATGGGTAGCGAGTTCAAGAACACCGGCAAGGGCAACCTCTTTGTCATCTTCGGTGAACCCGACATCGACATCGAGCCGGTCGCCAGCGACCACATCAAGGTGAGGATCAACGGCGTGGACATCTTTGATCCGTCTACCGGCGAAGTGCGAAGCGACAACGCCGACGGTATCGCCTGCTGGTTCATCGACACCAACTACAACGGCGAGAGCTTCTTCGTCCGCCACGCCTACTTCCTCGGTGCGAACGACCCGTACAAGTCGCTCAAGACCACCCTGAAGGCGGAGATCGACGAAGACGCCTGGGAGTCGCTCAATAGCGACGTCTCGCGCCACTTCCCTAAGCCTGCTACCGGTAAGATTGCAGTCAAGGTCATCAACCACCTCGGCGACGAAGTCATGAAGGTGTTCGAGGTTCGATGAAAGAGGCCCCATGAAGTACGCGTACGAAGACCTGAGTGAAACCCAATTCGAGCAACTGATTGTTGCCGTTTGCTCGGAGGTTTTCGGCATCGGCGTGCAGCCCTTCGCGGCAGGTCCAGATGGAGGTCGCGATGGAAAGTTTGTTGGGAAAGCTAACGAACATCCAAGCAAGAGTGACCCTTGGAACGGAACTACCATCATCCAAGCAAAACACACAAATGGTATTAACCAGAGATTTTCTGATGCTGATTTCTTCAGCCCAACAAGTTCGAGTTGTGTTGTGGCAAAGGAAATTCCAAGGATCAAGGCTCTCTACGATTCAGGCGAGTTAACTTACTACTATCTCATCTCAAATCGGAAGCTAACTGGAAATGCGCAAAACGAAATAGTAGATCACATTACGGAGA
>CAZBXR010000005.1:46979-47731 GCA_964496145.1 uncultured Chthonomonas sp.
AATAGGGGTTGGACAAGAACTGCATTCACTTAGGTGGAATCGAGTATCTGGAGTTGATACTGCGTTCGAGGCCGACAATCCCAGTAGCTCTAAAAATTGATCCGGTTGATTCGCCTTTAAACGTTAGTCCTGATGAACTGGCTCAAATCGTCGAGGCGTTTGCTCGCGAAGCAGGAGCCGCGATAGGGGACGCTAGTTCTGCGCCCGAGACGCGCATTTCATACGAGCAAAAAAATTTGATTAACGGAATGGATGCTGATTACGCTCTGGAACAGAGGAAGCGGTTCTTGAGCTACACGCCGACTCTGAAGGAGTTCCTGGAAAAGCCTGAGAATGCCAGAATTCAGCAACTGTATGACTCAACAGTACAAGAATTCCAATTGCGAATCCTTTCAAAGCGCAAGGACCATCAGTCATTCGACCAAGTCCTCGAATACCTGGTGGATCTCCTGTTCAAGCGAGACACACTATTGCGCACACACAAGAAGCTAACGAGAGCAATTCTATTTTATATGTACTGGAACTGTGATCTCGGCAAGGAGGAGGCAGAGTGATTATTCGCCCGAGTAAGCATGCTAACCCAGATCGAACAGTGCTCGCGCTGTCAGTTTTGCTTGTCAAGCGCCTCAAGAAAAGGCGTATAGAAGAGTTGACATCTGTGCGTCACTACGCGAAGTCTGCGATTAAGGGTGGCGAGTTCCTGCTACTGAATGCCCTGGGCTTCTTGTATTTGATGGGGTTGATTAATTACC
>CAZBXR010000006.1:0-462 GCA_964496145.1 uncultured Chthonomonas sp.
TGAACCTGGCCCCTCCTTACATTCAAGGAGAGATCGTCGATACGATCTTCACCAAGAAGTCGGGACTGACCAGCCTGTGGCAATGGATGCTGCTTTGGCTCTCCGTGATGGTCACGGCCAACATCGTGAGTATCACTCGCGACCGAACCAACGCGAGGTTGGCCGGTCATATCGCGGCCGATCTCCGGAGCGCGGTGTACCGAGCGATCGAGTTCTTGCAGCTCACCTTCTTCGATAAGAAGCAAGTGGGGGCTATCGCGAGCCGTGTTACGAGTGACACAGACCGCGTCTGGGGATTCTTGGTCGAGGGTGTTCCCTACTTCTTGCTGAACGGGCTTACGCTGATAGGCGTATCGACGTTCTTGCTCATGACGAACACGTCGCTCGCCCTTGCGATTTTGGCTCCGATTCCCATCGATCATGATCGCCCCGGCGTCGGCTTCGTAAAACCGCGAGATGAGG
>CAZBXR010000006.1:472-47208 GCA_964496145.1 uncultured Chthonomonas sp.
ATCATCATGATCGGGGTTTCGTTCTGGCGGCCGATGTCGCAGATGTTCCACCGAGTGGGTCAAAAGTGGGCACGGTTCCATATCCACCTCAACGAGTCACTCCATGGCATCCGCGTGGTCAAGGCTTTTGCCAAGGAGGACCGCGAGTACAAGAAGTTCCTAGACCGAAACTATGAACTCCGAGATGCCGGCGTCTCCGCCGACGCTCGCTGGTTCACGATCTTCGGGGCCATGATGTTCTGCACCGGCTCGGCAAAACTCATTTGCTGGACCTATGGCGGATACATGGTGTATCACGGAAAGCTCTCCGTCGGTGATTTCTGGAAGACGGCTGCGTACCTTGAGCTGGTTTACGGACCGATCCAGTGGTTCGCGGCGGTCAACAACTGGTTTAGCCGCGCCATGGCGGGTGCCGACCGAATTTTTGAGATCGTGGACATGGAGCAAGAGCGCTATGTCCGCGAGGCCGAACCGGTGGCGATTCGTGGCGAAGTGGACTTCGTCAACGTTCGCTTTGGCTATGACAAATCGAACCCCGTTCTCAAGAACATCACCTTCTCGGCGAAGCCTGGGGAGATGGTAGGGCTTGTCGGAAAGAGCGGCGCCGGTAAGTCCACGACGATCAACCTCATCTCGCGGTTTTACGAAGCCGACGCCGGGGCGATCATGATCGATGGGAAAGACTCGCGCGAATACGCCCTCCAAGACCTTCGAGCCCAAATCGGGATCGTTCTCCAAGAGCCGTTCTTGTTCAACGGAACGATTGCGGAGAACATCTCGTATGGCAAGCCGGGAGCGACCCTGGAGGAGATCATGGAGGCGGCGCGGGCGGCAAATGCTCACAACTTCGTGCTCAACAAGCCGGATGGCTATGACACCATGGTGGGCGAGCGCGGTTCGAAGCTGAGCGGTGGCGAACGCCAACGCGTGTCCATTGCCCGGGCCATCCTGCACAATCCGCGCATCCTAATTCTCGATGAAGCGACGTCGAGCGTCGATGTCGAGACCGAGAAGCAGATTCAGGAAGCGATCCAAAGGCTGGTTTCGGGGCGAACGACATTCGCCATCGCCCACCGTCTTTCGACCCTGAGGAATGCAGATCGACTCATCGTTCTGGATCGCGGGGAGATTGTCGAAACCGGCTCCCATGAAGAACTCATGGAAAAGAAGGGCGCTTTTTACAACCTCGTGCAGACCCAAAGCAAGGTCCAAGAGATCATTGGCGAACTGCACTTCGACGAAACAACCGGGGAGGCCGGCATTGTCTAATCCAACTGAAGTGAGCGTGTTTTACGCACCCAAAGATCGACTCCGACTGACAACCGGGGATCGGTCGTATCCCACCGTGAAGCCGGTGTGGGTGGCTCCGCTTTCGCATCCAGACAAGTACCTTTCTTTTCTCGATGCGAAGGACAAGGAGATTTTGCTCATCCCCGACTTGGACTCTCTCGACCCAGCCTCGCGGGAGGCGGTGAAGGAAGAGTTGAACCGGCGGTACCTCACGGCGCAGATTCTGAGAGTCGTGCACGTGAAGGGCGAATGGGGCATCACCTACTGGACCGTGGAAACGGCCCGGGGGCAGCGAGATTTTGTCACGCAGAGTCTGCAAGAGAACGTGCAGTGGCTCTCGTCGGTGCAGATTTTGATGACCGATGTCGACGGAAACAAGTTTGAGATCAAGGATATCGAGGCAATGGATCCCGTCAGCCGAGAGTTGATTCTGAAGATTCTTTAACCCGAACCGACCCCGGCGAAAACTTTCTCGCGTGCGTTTCTTCAATATGTGATATATTTATCACGTATTGGAGAAACTGGTCCAATGGAATCCGTTTGGCGTGCGCTCTCAAGTCCTCACCGGCGGCAAATCCTTGATTTGCTGCAGGATGGCCCGTTGACCACGGGTCAAGTAGCCACCCGTCTCCCCGACCTCAGCCGTTTTGCGGCGATGCAACACCTCAATGTGCTTGAGGAAGCTCGCCTCGTCATCACGAAGAAGGAGGGCAAGACTCGTCTGAATTTCAGCAATCCGGCCCTCATCAATGAGGTCCTCGGGCGATGGATGAACAAGACTTCGAGAGCAGCGGCTGAAACGGTCCTACACTTACGACGATACGCCGAATCTCAACAGGAAAAACTAACTATGAACGAGCAATTTCGCGTCGTAAAAATTGAAATGGAAATGGTCCTCAAGGCCACTCCTGAGACTGTCTACCGGGCATTGGTCCATGAAATGGGCAACTGGTGGCCCCACCGATTCGTCGAAGGTTCGACGGTGAGGGTCGATCCGCGTCCCGGGGGAGCGATTGAAGAGGTCTTTCCCGATGGCGGCGGAGCTATCTATGGGTATGTGATGATGCTTGTCCCCAACAAAAAGGTCGTGACGAGTTCGCCTAGCGCCCTCAACTCAACGTTCTATTCGCGTAGCGATGAGGCCATGGAGCCGCACCCAGAAGGAACCTTGTACAAGCGTTCTCTCACTATGTTTGGCCATGTTGCCGACGAGACGGAAGTCATGTTCCGAGAGGGTTCGCGAGCCATCATGGAAAACGCCCTTCGAGCCTATGTGGAAGGAGGTGCAAAGTGATTCTCAGTCTGCTTATTGCCGCACTTCCCTCTCAAGCCCCGGCTCCGCCCGCTGCTTGGAAGGAGCTCTTGCCGCTTGTGGGTGGAACTTGGCGAGGCTCGGTCGGAGACATGCCCGTCGAGATCCGATACAACCTCGATGAGGGCGCGAAGAGCATTCAGTCTTCGGGAACGGTGGGGGATCGGACGAAGCCCATGATGCGGCTTGCGGCGACCCTAGGGATCGATCCGAAGACATCCGAGGTCTTCTACTTCGATAACCACAACGGAAACGAGCTTTTCTTCGGTTCGGTGAAGAAAGAGGAATCCACGCTCGTCTTCGATTTCAAGTCACTTACGGGTACCCCAGGGCACTGGGTGACGAAGGTGAAAGTGCCGATCGTGGACAATTACACGTCCACCATGTACGGAGTCGGGCCGGACGGGAAACTCACCCAGCAGTTCGAAATCAAGCTCCACCGCGAGAAAGATTGAATCCTCGCCCACCCTCCGCGTCCCCAAAATCTAGGCGCGGGGGGTGGACTTTTTCCAGTCGAGATATCCGACGACTGCCAACACGAGATACACGAAGTAGAGGACCGAGACGAGCCTGGCATCGCGAACCCACAGCAGCGGTATGTAGACGAGGTTGAGACCGATCCAAAACAGCCAGTTTTCGATGTACTTATAGCTGGTCAGGAATTGGGCGACGAGGCTGAAACTCGTGAGGGACGCATCCAAGGTCGGGAGCGCACTCCCCAGTTTCTTCCCAATGGGCAAAAGCGCGATGACTCCTAACACTCCCACGGCCAGAGCCGCCATCCACCCGGTCACGGAGAGTGTCCGGATGGGGACCTCTGTGGCCCCCTCTGTTTTGCGGCTCCATAGAAACGCCCCCGCGATCATGAAGAGGAAGTACATTCCCTGCAGACCCGTGTCCAAAGGAAGTTGGAGCCGCCACATGACAACTCCGGTGAAGACCGCGTTCCCGGCTCCGACGGCCCACGCCCACATGTTTTGTCGGCTGATGAGCCAGACATACCAGGCCCCCGTCACGAATGTCACGGCGTCGGTCCAAGCGTAAGGAATCTTCTGCGTCAAGCTGAGAACGATCAACGCGATCGAGGCCAGCGCCGCGAGTCCGTACTTTACGGTGAGGGTCATAGTTTGCTCTACTTCAATACGAGGGTCAAGGTCGATCTGTTATCGTTGGGATCGCTCACCCAGGTGAAGGACTTCCCTTGCTGGGACAACTTCCCGTGATCTGGGCTGGGAACCGCTGTCCCTCGAAGAGTTCCGATCAATCGCACAGGCTTCCCTGCGGTCAGCCGACGGAATTGGATCGTCGCCGTCTTGCCGTCGGTCCCCAGGCGAGCACTTTCGATCACGCAGTTCTCGAATCCGGTCAGATAGAGCGGCGTGCCCATCGAAATGAGTTCAGCCACCACATTTGCCCCGACCCAACCATGGACGTTGTTCTGAGCCGCCACGGCCGTCGCGGTTTTCGCGAGAGAGGCTGGACTTTCGTATCCTAAGATCGCTCTTGCGTAGAGCTGCGGGAAAACCACGTAGCCCGAGTTGCCTGAATACGAGGTCGCAAACGGATATTGGAACTTTGGATCGCGCCACTGCGGGTACGCGCTGTCAAAAGTCTTAAAGAACGTCTTCAGCGAATCTGCCGCGTACGTCTTATAGAGACTCATCACTTCGGGTTGACAGCCGTTTCCGCTGAGAAGCGTTGTCGGTCCCCACGGATCCTCCTGCCCGGTTTGAATCCGCGTGAACCCCTGAAGTTCGCTGTAACCGACGATGGTTCGGTTGGGAGAGATGACACCCAAGGATTCGGCCCACCGCCCCGCGCCCAGCTTGGCCACCATGGGCACTGCCACTCTCGCGACCTCGGCGAGAGCCTCGTTTTCGACCTTTGTATCGCCGAGCGCCCGCGCCATTTTGTAGCGGGCGGCCGCTCCGGCGTAGTAGGCCGCCATCGGGTCTCCGGTTCCGGTGGAGTAGCCGTGGTCGGCGTTCACGACGGTCATCCAGGCCCAGTCTTCGGCGAGCCGCATGTAATCCCACACCTTGTTCACAGCAGACCAGTAGGGCTTGATCTTCTGCGGATCGCCGCCTGACCACTGGTAGAGACCGTACACCGGGAGGGCGTTCCCCCACTCAATATCGTATTTGTAAGGCCCTTCGCCCTTGATGAAGTAGGTCCAAAGGTAGCTTTGACCGGTCAGGGGTTCGGTTTCCGTCTGCCACGGCTTTAGCTTCGCGTCGGACTTGTAGGGAGGAAGAGAAAACGCTGCATCGGGTCGCAAACCCGCCTTCGCTTTTGCCGCGACATCCGCGGGCAGATAAGCCCGCGCCATCCATGCCGGACAAGCGCGAGAATAGCAGAGATCGACGGAGTTCTTCGCCCAACCGAGATCAAGATCACTCGTCACAGCTTTCAAGAGGGACGCTTCGGCCGGGGTGACCGAGGTCGAGAGGTAAATCCTATCCTCCATCGGGGGAATGGGGAGCGTTACGGTCAGGGTTTTGCCATTCACCACTCCGTAGGGACCGTACAAAGTTTGGCTATAGCGGACCACCGGTTCATGGATTTTGGCGGGATACCCCCCCTCTATCGCGGCAAGTAGCACCGGAGGGACGGCCATCCTTTCTCCGTTGTCGGTGGCGACTTGCCGTAGGGTGACGGTGGCATCGGTTTTGCTGACAAATTGCCATGCGCTTGGAATCGCCACATCTCGAGGGTTCGAGACGAAGTTTCCGACCGCCAGCCCTCCAGGAGTGCCGAGCGTGACCACTCCCATTTTGTCTTCAGAGGTAGTCGTATAGGTTCGAGTCTTCGCTTGAGTCTTTCCAGACACGTTGAGGCCCAAAAACTCTCCAAGCTCTACTTTTCGTTGTTGAGAGGCGGGCACAGTGCGTCCGCGAACAGTAAACGACTCTCGAAATCGGATCCTCACATACTGAGACGCAAGATTCCACGACAGGCTCTTGATGCCGCTCGAGCTGTCATCGGGCCAAGTGAAGGTCTTGTGAGCGTAGCTCAGCGAGACTTTCGGGGTCGATTTCGGGACATCCCATTCCCAGCCATAACCACCGTACTGAGGTGGCACGACCGCATACCCCGGACCCACGTTTAGGGTCAGGAGACCGTCATCATGGAGCCGACCGAACCTTCCGAACGGGCTTAAGTCGGTGGGAGCAAGAGCCACGGCAAGGAGCAGAGATGCACTCAGCATGCCTTAAGTATGACTTGCTTGCCTGCGCTGAGGGCGCACCGCCCGTCAGGCAGTGAAGTCTAGCGGCTTGCGCTTTCGCGAAGCCAGATACGCCTTGATTCGCGTGACCAAAGACGGCTTTCGCTCTGGTTCTCGGGCGATGATATCGAGAATCGCCGGGCACTCTAAAACGAGTTCGTGTAGGCCAGTGAGAATGGACTCCTCATCGGTATCAAATTCGCCCTTCCACCCACACACGAAGCAATCCCGATTGGATTTCGCGTTCAGACCACCGCAGAGGGGACAACATTTTAACCGACTCAGGAGCTGAGTTCGGTTGACCTGTCGCATCGGCGGAATGAGTACTGGGTGATCTTGCATGGTGGTCCTACCATAGGATGTCGGCAACATCTCAAAAGTTCCCCATGAAAACCCGCCGGATTTTTCACGATTCTCGTCCCCTTCCCTTCATTGAAGAAAAACCCTCACAAACTCCTTCAAATCCCGGCAACTTTGCCGATGATTCCAATTGCGGGTGTCTCTGCCCTCGCCAAACGCTATGCAAGCTCTCAATAAGATCCTGAAGCACACCGACCTCATGCTGGGTGCGGGCCTCCTCATCATGGTGGCCATGTTGATCTTGCCTCTTCCTCACTGGGTTCTCGATACCGGTCTCGTCATCGCGATCGGAAGCTCGGTGATCATTCTTTTGGCGAGCGTGAACGTAGATGACCCCTTGAAATTCAGCGTCTTCCCCTCGATGCTGCTCATTACGACCCTCTTCAGACTTGCCCTCAGCATCGCGGCGACAAAGCTCATTCTGGGAAGCGGCGAGGCGGGTAGCGTCATCGAAACCTTCGGCAACTTCGTCATGGGTGGCGACTTTGTCGTGGGATTCGTCGCGTTTATGATCCTCATGATCGTCCAGTTCATCGTTATCACAAACGGTGCGGGACGTGTGAGCGAAGTCACGGCCCGATTTACCTTGGACGCGATGCCGGGTAAGCAAATGGCCATCGACGCCGACCTCGCGGCGGGACTTATCGACGAGCACCAGGCTCGCGAGCGCCGAAAGGCCGTCAAGCAAGAAGCGGACTTCTTTGGTGCGATGGATGGTGCGTCGAAGTTTGTCAAGGGCGATGCAATTGCCAGCATCCTCATCATCGTCATCAACATTGTGGGTGGTTTCGCGGTTGGATTCTTCCGCGGTGAGGGCGACGCCATTCAGATTCTGCAGACCTACGCTTTGTTGAGCGTCGGTGAAGGCCTCGTTTCGCAGATCCCTGCCTTGCTCATCTCCACGGCGAGCGGTTTGCTCGTGACCCGAGCCGGGCAAGAACGGCACATGGGCGGCGAATTGGTCAGCCAAATTCTTGCCCAGCCCCGCGCTCTCGCCTCGGCAGGAGGTGCCCTGTGCGCTTTTGCATTCATTCCTGGCTTCCCTGCTCTCATCTTTTTGGCAGCGGGTGGCTCGCTCTTGGGTCTTTACAAGCTCGCTAACAACAACCAGCTTGGAATCAAGAATCTGCTGCGGACCGATGCCGAGAAAAAGGCGCAAGCCGAAGCGGTGGTTCAGGCGGCACCCGCGATCAACCCGGGCTCGGCGGAAGCCATCTTGCCCACGCTCCAAGTCGATGCTCTCGAATTTGAAATCGGCTTTGGACTCACGCCTTTAGCCGACCCCAAGAGCGGCGGCGATTTGCCTGACCGTATTGGTGCGACCCGACGACAAATCGCGACCGAACTTGGATTCATCATGCCAAGTGTCCGAATTCGGGACAATGTTGTCCTCAACCACAACGATTACGTGATCAAGGTGCGGGGGGAAATGGTCGCCAAAGCCAGTGTCGAAGCGGATCGGCTTTTGGCCATCGGCTCGGGCGGGGCAACCCTCATCGGAATTCCTTGCAAAGAACCTGTATTTGGGCTGGACGCCCTCTGGATTGACCCGAGTCTTCGCCACCAAGCCGAGCTCGAAGGCTACACCGTCATTGAGCCCACCGCCATGATGTCGACTCACCTGGCGGAGATCGCGAAGATGCACGCGGCCGAACTTCTGAGCCGACAAGAAGTGACTCAGTTGATTGAGAACGCGAAGGGAGTCAACCCGACCGTCATCGAAGAACTCATCCCAGGAACGATGAGCATCGGGGATGTTCAGAAGGTCCTTCAACACCTGCTCCGAGAAAGGGTCCCCATCCGAGACATGGTTCTCATCTTAGAAACCCTCGCCGACTTCGCGCCTCGGGTGAAAGACCACGATCAGCTCGGAGAGCTCGTCCGAGCCTCCATCAACCGGACAATCACGAGGCAGTTTGTGGGTGACGAAGCCAAGCTCCATTGTCTAACGTTAGAGCCCGCGTTGGAGCGTGCATTGGTGGAAAGCGTCCAGAACACCGCCGTCGGCGCAGTTCTCGCCGTAGACCCCTCCATGCAACAGTCGATCATGGACCAACTGAATACTCAAGCAGATGTCGCTTTGGCGCAGGGGTACAACCCGGTCTTGCTTTGCAACAATACGCTCCGACTCCCGCTTAGCCGGGTGGTTCAGCGGTGGGTTCCAAGCCTCCACGTGCTTGCCTACAACGAAGTGGCGGCAAGTGCCGATGTCGAAATCATCGGGGCAATTGCCATGCCCGCAGTCGCAGCCTAAGAAATATTTTCTTGCGAATTTGCAAAAAGTCCTGTAAAATCATAGGGTCCTGGAGGGGACTTTACGATGAAATGGTATTTAGTTATTGCAAGCCTTACGGCACTTTCTGCTAGTGCCCACGCCGTGTTCGTCACCACGGGAAACCTTGGTCCGAAGATTGTGACCGCGTTTCCCGACAACGGGTTTGGGAGTGTTCAACTTAGTACACCCGGTGCGTTTAATGGTGGACCTGCGACTCTCTACGTGAAGCAAGGAGTCTGGAACGGCACGAACACCACCGTCCAAGTGAGCCTAAATGGTACGCCTATCGGACAATTCACAACCCAAGGTGGGTACATATCCCCGGGCGCCGTTGTGTCGAGTTTTGCGAATGCAGGACCGTTGCTACTTGCAAATAGCCCTAACGTGATCTCATTCCAAGATATTGCGACAACACTTCAGACTGACTATGCCATCGGAGAGGTTTCCTTTGATTACAGCGCCGTTCCGGAGCCGTTCACGGTACTGACTCTTGGTGCAGGTATCGCGGTCTTTGCTCGAAAGAGAAGGTCAGCGTAAAAGTCAGATTTTGTCGAAGCCCGCTCGCATTAAACGCCTGCGGGCTTCCACTTTCACCCCTGTTACCGCCCGAGGTCATGTATGATCGGGGCAAATGCCGATGTCGAAACCCTCGGGGCAATTGCGAGGCCAACAGTCGCGAAATTTTTTTCTTGAATAAATCCACATCTGTCGTATAATAGATTTGTTCTGGGAGGGACAGATAAATGAAGAACACATTAGTTATTCTTGCGCTCGCCGTTGTGGCTCAAAGTGCGCAAGCGATTGTCGTTACGACCGGGGATTTGGGGCCCCAAGTTGTCAATGGTGGAGATGGCGGAGGTTGGTCCGTGAATCTCAGCACCTCCGATGCCTCGAATCTTGCTGCAGCCACGCTTAGCGTCAAGCAAGGCCTTTGGAACTCGCCGGGCGGGGAAATTACCGTCGACGTGAGCCTCAATGGAACCGTCGTGGGGCAATTCAAGACAGCCGGAGGGTACTTCTCCCCAGGTGCCGTTGTTTCCACATTTGGAAACGTTCAATCGCTACTGAGCCCGACGAACCCGAATGTCATCGGATTCCAAGCTCTCAATCCAACAGCCGGATTCGATTACGCAATCGGCGAAGTCCAGATTGAGTATCAGGCAGTACCTGAACCAGCCTCTCTGGCGGCGGTCATGATCGGCCTCGGCGTTCTTCGCCGACGAAGAACCAAGTAAGGACTCCTGAAGGATTCCCGGAGCCTGTCCGCGACACCGTCGCGGGCAGGCTTTTTCACGATCAATCCCCCCTAACATGAACAAACCATGACAGAGGGTGAACACACCTTGACAAAGGCCGTTTTGAGCCTAAAACCATGATAAGTTCTCCTTGTCGCACGGATATCCCACGGCGACGGAGAGAAACTATGAACACTAAAATTGCCCTTGTATCGCTGGCCGTCCTCAGTACGGTATCCCTCAGCGCAGCGCACACCGTCTACGGACTCACCACACGCGACCAACTGATTCGCTTCGACTCGTCCTCCCCGACTATGGTCATGCAGGCGAACTTCGTTTGGGGTCTCGCTGCCAATGAATCGCTGGTTGGAATCGATTTCCGCCCGTCAAACAACATGCTCTACGGCGTGGGCTCGTTTGGCAACATCTACACGCTGAACACCACCAACGCAATGGCCACGAAGGTCGCCACGATCATGGACAGCGTGACAAACATGCCCATCAATCTGTGGGGAGCCGAGTTTGGCGTGGATTTCAACCCTGTCCCAGACCGACTTCGCATCACATCGAACCTTGGCCAAAACCTTCGCGTCAACGTCGCGACTGGATCCACCGTTCAAGACGGCATGCTCAACCAAGGCTCGGGAGCGCCCCACATCGTCGGCTCGGCCTATACGAATAACACGTTCCCAGGCACGACAACCCAACTCTTCAACCTCGACTCGGCTTCGAACATGCTGACGCTTCAAAATCCGCCGAACGCAGGAACCCAAGTGAACGTTGGCCCCCTCGGGATGGATATCACCGCTCTTGCCGGATTCGATATTGTCACCCGAAACAGCATGAATGAGGCCTTCGCCGCCATTCAGCTCAATGGAATGACGGGTTCGAAGTTCGCCCGAATCAACCTGGGCACAGGAGCCGCGACGCTGGTCGGCGACATTAGCATGGCCATGTCGAGCGACTCACTCGCCGTGCGAGATATCGCCATCAACCCAGTCCCAGAACCCACGACGATGCTCGCTCTTGGAGCAGGCTTGGCCGCTATCAGCCGCCGCCGCCGCAAGAGCTAACGCGTTTTTCGTCCACGTCCCCTACGGCCGGGTTTCGACCCTCTCGAGCCCGGCCCTCCCTCCTCACAAACACTATGGAACCCCTCAACACAAATCCAACTCTTGACCGACGAACAGTCCTACGATCTGCAGCCTTCGCCGGAGTCTCCCTCTTTGCCGGCGGTCTTCTTGCCGGATGCGGCGGAGACGGGGTGACCAGCACCGCCAACAATCAGGACCAACAAATTTTGGGAGCCGCAAAGATTGCTGAAGCTCTGGCCACCACGATGTACACCGGCATCATCAACGACGCTCCGTGGTTTTCGACTCTGAGCGCAGAAGATCAGAGCTACGTGACTGCCGCCAGAGACGAAGAGAAATTCCACTATGATCTTCTCAAAGGTGCGACTGGTGGTACCGACGCACCATTGACGTACCACTTCCCTGCGGGCATGTTCACCGACCCTCAGACGACCATCAACGTCTTGATCACACTGGAGGATGCCTTTATTGCCGCTTATCTCGTGGGCGTGAAAGACCTTTCGTCTCCAGCACTACGAGTCCTGGCCGCGCAGATCATGGGAATCGAGAGTGATCACCGCACCCTCGGTCGCCTCATCGGCGACGAACTCGGGCTCACCACGATCACAGGGCTCAGCGGGTCTCCAGAGAGCGTCGATCCCCCGAACAACAACGTCTACGAAAGAACTTATGGGCTCACCACGATTGACCAAGTCGTGGCTGCTCTCACCCCGTTTCTTGCCGCAGGGACAGGAACCGTCGCGAAAACCTTCGACCCTGCATACAGCCCATCGAACACAGGACTGTTCCCGAACCCGGCAAACGGATAAACTCCACCCTATGCCGACAGAGTCCAAAACGTTTGCCTTGAAATCGCTCCGGCCCGAAGAGCGGGAGATGGTTCTCAAGGCAACGTTTGGCTCCACTGAGTTTGGAATCCTTCTTACAGACCTGGACCACGTGTCGATCGCATGCAACTCCCGATTTGGGGCGATCTTTGGGGTTAAGATTGAGGGCGTTGTCTCGTCCACAGTCGACCAGGTGCGCGAAATGGTGCGCAAACGGATCCCCGACTACGAGGCTTGGGAGCAGAATCTAGGCGAGGTCTACTCAAATCCTGCTCACTCGCAAAACGATGTTCTCTCGCTGCAAAACCCGATGCAGGTGATCGAAAGATCGACTCGGCCCGTGTTGGATGAAGACGGGAATCCGATGGGGCGCCTCTGGACTTTTCTCGACGTCACCGCCCGTCACTACGAGCGGCAGATTGCCGAACTCCAACAGGAAATCAGCCTCTTTTTCCATCCTGATCCGAAGGAAGTTTACAGCCACATTGTTTCGCGGCTCTCTGCGTTTTACGAAACGACCTGCGTGTTGAGCATACAAGAAGGCACGTATATGCACTTCCAGGCCATTTCAAGCCCCATTCCCGAGGTGGAGCAGATGACAGGGAACGACATCGCTAGCAGCTATTGCCAGTTTTGCCAGGAAACGCTTGAACCCACGCTCATTCAAAACGCTCTGGAAACGCCTCGCTTTGCAAAGATTCTCCCCGCGAGCCTAGGCATCACTCGGTACGCCGGGGTGCCGTTGCGGGCGCCCGACGGTCAGTTCATCGGAACCCTCTGCATCCTTGACCACCGGTCCGATGAACTCTTGGGTGAGGTCGATATGCACCTGATTTCCCTCATGGGGATGAGAGTGAGCGCGGAACTTGAAAGAGAGACCCGCATCAAAAATCTGGAGCGAGATCTAGACTCGGCAACTCAGCGAATGATCCAAGGTGAGAAGTTGGCGATCACTGGCACTTTGGCCGCGAGCGTCGCGCACGATATCCGAAACATTGTGAGCTCGATCAAGCTCGATGCGGGTCCCGCCGATCCTCTCCTCGCGTTGCACCTAGAGCGATTTGAGGTGTTGGCCCATCGCCTTCTCAGCTATGCGGTTCCCCGCAAACTTCTTCAGCAACCTGTCTCGCTCGTCGAAGTCGTCCAACGAGTCATTGACCTGCTCGATGGCCATGCCCGCCATGCCAACATCACGATTGAAACCGAGATCGAGAGGGACGCGGAGATCCTTGCCGAAGCCGGTCGAATCGAGCACCTCTTCGTCAATCTTCTGCTAAACGGAATCCAGGCTATGCGACAAGGGGGCACGATCAAGGTTCTCACCTGCAGCTCACAAGACAAGATTACGATTGAGGTCCGAGACACAGGACCCGGCATTCCCAGCGAGGCGTTGGAGACGATTTTTGATCCATTTGTCAGCACCCGGCACGATGGGTTCGGCCTGGGGCTTTACAGTTGCAAAAGCATCGTCCAGGAGGCCCAGGGCCATATCTCCGTCACCTCCAAGGTCGGTTCGGGGACGACATTTTCAGTGGAGTTTCCCCGCGCATGACTGGGCACGTCCTCATTCTCGATGACGACCAATTCTTGGTGAGCAGTCTCAACCGACTCCTCAGTTCCTCCGGTTTTTCCGTGACCTGCGCGCATGGAATCAGCGAAGGACGATCTATTCTCGCCTCACATCGCCCCGATTTGCTCGTGCTCGACTTGAGTCTTCCCGACGGCGATGGAATCGATTTTTGTCGAGAAGTTCGAAAGTCATTTGACTTCCCCATCCTCATGCTCACGTCTCGGAGCGAGTCGATCGATAAGGTGCTCGGTTTTGAAGTAGGCGCGGACGACTACTTGACGAAACCGTTTGATCCACACGAGTTCATCGCGCGCATCAAGGCCCTGTTACGCAGACACAAGGCCCCAGAGAGGACATCAAGCGATGGCGCCGTGATTTCGCTCGGCAATGTCGAGTTGGACCCGGCAAAGCGGACCGTTTTTGTCGCCGGCTCGGCGTTGTCCCTTACTCAAACCGAGTTCGACCTTCTTCACTATCTCGTGGAGCGCAAGGAGACGGCGATCCCGCGCGAAAAACTTTTCGAATCCGTATGGGGGTTTAGCAGTGAGTTCACAACGAATTCTCTCGACGTTCTCATGTATCGCGTCCGAACAAAATTGTCCAATGCCAATGCTGGCGTGGTGATTCACACTGTGCGCGGGTTTGGGTTCCGAATATCTGCCTCGGATCTATAGACTTCTGACGAAGTTATCGTATACTTCTCGAACGATGACTCGAAGACTCGTTTCGTTCTTTGCTTTGATGGCGCTTTGCGCGCTCGCGAGCGCGACTCCCGTCGCCGATTTTCAGCTCGGGACGAACTTCGCCATGAAGCAGCTTCCCTCTCCCTACACCGTTTCGGGCACCGTTTCGGCGAGCGGAACCACTCCTATAGGGAGCGACTACGAGGTTGTCACCAAGCCTTCCGGGAGCCTGACGGGAACCGCGAATATGCTCGACATTGCTTCGAGCCTGAATATCAATGCCGTGGCGACGATGGCGGGAACCAGCACCGGCGCGGACACCATCCGGTTTGCGCTCACCGCTCCGGGAGCCATTGGGCAAAACACCTCTCTCGACTTCAACGGCACGATGGTCACGATGAGGATCACGGCGATTACGGGCGAATTGAATATGCAACTGGTGCCTCAAGACGTGAAGCCCGACCAGGTGACTGGCGTAGGGCGAAACCTTGAACTCAAACCCCTCGCCGCTAGTTCGAATTTCATTCAAGTGAAGGGGCTTCTCTCGGGATTTCTTCCCGTGACGATTCGCGTCGAGCCCGCAGACTACACCGGCTCCGCCGGCATCGGAACGATGGTCCAAGGTGTTGCGACCCTTCAAGGGATCGCTGACCCCACAGGTTTGACCATCACCATCGAGGCGAAGTCAGGATCGACAGTTGTCGCGACTGGAACTGGGCAACTCACGAATCAGTTCGGGCTCGGATCGTATTCCATTGGGCTACCCATCTCGAGCGGAACGTACGATCTTTCCTATCGCGTGAACGGCCCTGGGTTCCTCACAAATGTGGAACCGAGCGGGGCGATGGGATCGATCGTGACTCTCGCAGTGACGATGGTGGGCGGCGATGCGAATGGTGACGACAGCGTGGATCTGCTCGACTACTTCGCGTTGAGCGACTCGTATAACTTGAGCACCGGTGACGCAGGATTCGATGCAGGGGCAGACTTCAATCGAGATGGATCGGTTGACTTGCTCGACTACTTCATCTTGAGCGACAGCTACAACGTTTCGGGCCCCACATAGGGTCGTCTCGGTACAATCTAGGCACGAAATGGAGTACCGACCAGGCGTAACGCTGATCGTGATGGTGCGTGACGACGAGGTTCGTCTTCGTCGTTGCCTCAGTTCCGCTCCCAAAAATATTGCGGAGATCATTGTCCTCGACACCGGGAGTAAGGATGGCTCTGTCGCCGTCGCGAAGGAGTTCACGGACAAGGTTCTTGAGTCCGAGTGGCAAGACAGCTTCTCCGCATCGCTCAACATTTTGCTGGATGCCGTCGAGACGGAGTGGACTCTTCGCCTCGACTCCGATGAATGGTTTGCGACCCGCGTGGAAGACGCGTTGAGCGCAGACACCGCCCGCGACGACGTCTTTCTGTGTTCCATTCCTATTCGCAATCTCATTCCAGGCGGGATGGAGACGATCGTCAACATCCGCAGGATGTGGCGTACCCACCCCGCCATGCGATACGAAGGCAGGATTCACGAGCAGTTCTGGGCAGAACAACTGGAGCCCGCCGGGGTGGGAAGGTACGAGGATGTCACCTCATTCGAGATTTTGCACGACGGTTACAATCTTGAGGACTCGACGGAGAAAACGGAGCGGAACCTGAGGCTAGTCGAACTTGAGTTGGAAGACAACCCCGACCGGATGTATTACCGCGCCGTCCACGCCGATTTGCTCTACCGGCTAAACCGACCGGAAGCCGATGAAGCCATCGATTCCATCCTCCACAGCGTGGTCAGCAAGCGACGTCCGCCCGAAGAGGCGATTTTGGCCGTGTTGTTTGCACGCTGGATGGATCGGCTCCCCGATGAAGCCCTCGGACATCCGCAAACTCGGAAGAGAATGCAGTATGTCACTGAGCATTTTGCGCTTTTGCCGGGCCTCTTGTTTGAAGTTGCCAAGTTGGAAAAACGCAAGGGCAACTACGTTGCGGCGGTCGATCTCTACATGCGGATCGACGCCATCGGCAGAAACAACAATGCCGATCAAAGAATAAGTTTGAATCCGGCCGTGTTTCCGGCGGCTTGGCGCGAGCTTGCAGAGTGCGCTCCGCTGGCGGGTCGTCATGACCTCGCCGCCTACGCATCTGAAAGCCTCGCGACCCTCGCCCGACTTCAGCGCTAGTCTTCGCTAGAGAGATACAATTTGGGCATGGCTGAATTGCATGAATATCCTGTTACTGTGACCTGGTCGGGAGGCCGCGATGGCGCCGGCCAAGTGGTGGCCGAGCGAACGCAGACCGCAAACACGCTGAGCGTTCCCCCCGAGTTTCAAGGCCCTGGAGAAGGGACAAATCCTGAAGAACTCCTGACTTCTGCGATCGCAGCTTGCTACAGCATCACTTTCGGAATCATCGCCGGTGTGCAGCGACTTCCTTTCGAAGGAATCGAAACAAGCGCCACCGGTGCCGTTGAGCAAAATGGTGCGAGCTTTAACTACAAGACCATCACCCTCCGCCCGGTGATCCGATTGAGCGCCGGTGCTGATGATGCCGCGGTGAAGAAGGCCGAAGATTTGGCCCACAAGGCAGATTTGTACTGCATCATCACGAACGCGGTTCGCGGCAAGGTGGAGATCGTTTTGGAACCAACGATCAAGGTCGGATAAGGTGCGCCGAATTCTCGTCGCCGGAAACTGGAAGATGAATTATTCGCCAGCGGAAGCCGCTGGCGTTGCAAAGTCGCTCGCCGAAGCGGTGACGAGTGCTTCGGCAGAAGTCTTGATCTGCCCACCCTTTCTTGCTCTGGACCGAGTGATCGGGGCTCTTGCGGGTTCCCACATCGGGGTCGGCGCGCAAGATGTGTTCTGGAAGGAAAAAGGGGCATTCACGGGCAACATTTCCGCCACGATGTTGGCCTCGCTGGGCATTCGCTACGCGATTGTCGGCCACAGCGAGACCCGTGGCCGATTTGGAGTGATGGAAGTGCCAGAGAGCACTCTTCCCTACTTCGGGGAGTCTGACGAGACCGTTGGATTGAAGATTCAAGCCCTGCTGGCGGCAGATATTGCCCCCATCTTCTGCGTGGGCGAAACTTTGGCCGAACGCGAAGCCGGGACGACCGATCAAGTCATCCAATCGCAGATTCGAGGAAGTCTTGCTGGCATTCCCGAGTCCTCGTTGTACTCTCTTGTCATTGCCTACGAACCCGTCTGGGCGATCGGTACGGGCAAGGTTTGTGACACCCCCGAAGCCGAGCGCATTTGCGCTATGATTCGCGGCGAAATCGCAAAGCTGTATTCCGAGCCGCTTAGCTTAGCGGTACGCATCCTCTACGGTGGAAGCGTCAAGCCGGACAACGCCGCCGAATTGTTTGCGCAACCAAACATTGATGGGGGCTTAGTGGGCGGGGCAAGCCTGAAAGCCGAAGACTTTTCGAAAGTCATCGCCGCTGCTGGTTAACGACCAAGGGGCCGCTCCGAGGTGGATCACCTCAACCGAGGAGTGGCCCGATCTCTCGGGCTTCGAGCAAAACATCGAGCTCCGCTTCAGGAGTCTGACGAATCCGCTCCAGCATGGATTCGAATTCGGCCCGGTGAGCAAATCTTCTCTCTTTGCGGAGCTTGCCTTCGAGAAATCTGTGTTTGTCGTTGATGGATTCGCAGATGAGGCGGGGCACCTCGACCGGCTTTCCGCCATGCAGGGCGACCATGGTCACGCGAGCGGTGTTCGTGTGGCGGCGCTGCCTCGTCAAGAGGTTATCTGAATAGACCTCAATCGTGACTTCCATGGAGGATCTTCCTACGAAGGTGATCGTGCCCTCGAGCGTGACAAGTTCGCCGACCTCAATCGGTTCGTGAAAATCCACCCGGTCAAAACTTGCCGTCACGGCGAGAGTCCCGGCGTACTTCGAGGAGCAAGCGTAGGCGCAAAGGTCGATTTTGGCAAGGAGTGCCCCTCCAAACGCCTTTCCTAGAAAGTTGGCATCCGTGGGCTCAATGACTTCGGCGAGGGTGACTCGCGACTGAGATACGGTTCTGGCTTCCACTAACGAACCAAGCCCCCGCTGAGGAGCTCGACCCGGTATGTGTTGAGATACGGCGGCTCGGGAAGAGTCGAGATTCGTCCGTACTGAATATCGTCCACTCGAATCTTGAACTCGTAGGCAGCAGTCTTGGTTTTCCACTTCACGTCGAAGTCACCCTGCTTCACGGTCTGCTCGAATCGGACATCGAACATGCCCGGGCTCACTTTGAACTCGTAGTTCTCTGCGCCCGAAATCGTGAACTCGGTGATCTCGTTGCAGTTCAACATCTCAATCGTGAGTTGCACCTTCTTACTCTTCGAGCCGGATGGCCAAAAGAAGATCGCACCTAGAATGAGGGCGGCTACGACGAAAAAAACTACCAAGAATCGGGGCATTTTAGGAATCCATTCCTTACGCGCGAGTGCTCCAAGGAGAATACCAGAACTCGTTCTCAACTCAAACATTACACAGAACCGAGAAACTTTGATAAACTGAACCTATGAACCAGAAGTTGGTCTCGCTTTCCATTCTCTGTGCGCTCGCCCTGTTCGGGTGTAGCTCTCAAAAGAATGCGCCCATGATTGCTCCAGAGGGAGATTCTGCCTCGAAGAGTATTGAGCCGAACGGCCCTGGAGGCCAACGAAACTCAAGCTCTCCTCCGGTCGCCAATGGCGAGGGTGGCCCCACCGCCTCCGCCGCGAGTCCTCAGCCAGGGGCCCCCACCGCAGGGCCGACGGGTCAACCCGGACAGAATGGTGGACGCCAGGCGCGAGTGAGAACCGAAAAGCCAACCCCGGATAAGACCGTGGAGGGCGTGTACAAGGTTACCGAAGGCTCGCGGACGGTCGAGGTCATGGGCGTTTGCAAGATGGCCGACAAGAATGTCGTGTGTTGGGACCCCAAAGGGGCTCCGCTTCCCGACTTAGCAAAGCAGATTCTGGAACAAGCGACAGAAATGCGAGTCCCCCTCGATCCGCAGCCAGATGGAGAGAAATTGACCCGCATGGTCGTGACGAAGATTTCGGGCGAAGGCGGCGACACCCGGGCTGATCTTCGGTTCGTGGGCACCGAGACATTTGGTCCTGGGTTTGCGATCCGAGGTCCACGAACGGAGAGCGGTCCGACGGGCGGATTCAATATGCAGCGAATCCAACTCTTCCGTGTTCCCGCAGGCACCCCCCAAACCACCGCTTCGTTCGAATTCCGAACTCCGTCCGGAGCGGAGTTCTCCATCACCCCCACCAAGGGCGCCACGGCCGCCTACCAAGGCAAGAAGGTGACTCTCACCGACATCGTAGCGGGAACTGAGGGCAATAGAGCCTCTGCCACCGAGCTTATCTTTACAGTCGAAGGCGGTGTTCCCGAAGATATGAACGCTCAGGTCAATTTCTTCGACTCGAAGGGAGAGCCGATTCGACGCATGGGCGGTGGAGGCATGGGCCGACGAGTGATGCTGCCCGGCGGTGAGTCTCCGAGAGGAGGCGGCCCAGGAGGCGGTGGTGCCGGAACGGAAGAACGCGCTGAGGGAAGAAACCAACGATCCTCTGCTGGAGCCCCGCCCCGTGCCGGCGGAAGTGATGCCAATGTTCGATTCGGAGGTTTCAGCGTCAAGGATGGCAAAATTGTTTTGCGAGTCTTTGGAGACCTGAAGAGTTTGGGCAAAATCACGTTTGTGCCGAACAAGGTGAAGAACGTGGATATCGCCAAGATCGCGGTGAACCCGAAGTAATCTCGGGACATCGTCCATAAAGCGAAACTGGGACGAAGCCAAGTGGCTTCGTCCCAGTTCTTTTGGTGAGTGTCTATGTCCGATCAGGCGTCGGCGTACAAGAAGAACTCGTACGGGTGCGGCCGCAAATCCACGGCGTCGCACTCTGCTTCGAGTTTGTAGGCAATGTACGTCTCGATGAGGTCCTTCGTAAACACGTCTCCCTTGAGCAAGAAGTCGTGGTCGGCTTCGAGCGCGGCAAGAGTGGCCCGCAGACTGCCGGGAGTTTGGGCAATTCCCTTCTTCTCCGCTGACGGAAGTTCGTACAGGTCCTTGTCGATGGGCTTGGGTGGCTCGATGCGATTCTGGATACCATCGAGACCCGCCATGAGACAGGCTGGAAACGCGAGATACGGGTTTGCGGTTGGATCTGGAGCGCGGAACTCGACTCGCTTCGCCTTTCTCGATTTGCTCACCATCGGGATTCGGATACACGCGGAACGGTTTCTTGAGCTATACATCAGGTTGATAGGAGCTTCGTATCCAGGAACCAATCGGCGATAGCTATTGGTGGTGGGGGCGCAGAGACCGAGAAGCGCGGGGGCGTGCTTCAAGAGGCCGCCGATGTACCAACGAGCTTCATTGCTGAGTCCGGCGTACCCGGCGTCGTCGTACATCAAGGTGTCTCCGTTCTTCCACAGAGACATGTGGATGTGCATCCCGCTTCCGTTGTCTCCGAAAACAGGTTTCGGCATGAAGGTCGCCGCGAGTCCGTATTGAGCCGCGACATTCCGCACGACGTACTTGAACTTTTGCACGTTGTCGGCCATGCGCAGGAGCGTGTCGAACTTCATGTCGATTTCGCATTGCCCCGGCGAGGCGACCTCGTGGTGGTGCATTTCAGGCTCGATGCCCAGTTCATAGAGGCGAAGCATCATGTCGCTCCGCACTCCTTGAAGCTTATCATTCGGCGAACATGGGAAGTAGCCGCCCTTTGGCTTCATCGTATAGCCCAGGCTACTTTCTTTCCCGGAGTTCCAGTGAGCTTCCTCGCTATCGACTTCGTAGAACGCGCCTTGCGACTTGTTCTCGTATCGGAGTCGATCAAACAGGAAGAACTCCGGCTCGGGACCGAAGAACGCAGTGTCTGCAATCCCGGTGGACTTGAGGTAAGCCTCGGCCTTTAAGGCGACATAGCGCGGATCGCGGCTGTAGGCTTCCCGAGTGATGGGGTCTTCAATGTTGCAGATTACGACTGCGGTCTTGTACTCGCCAAAGGGATCGATGAACATCGATGCTGGATCTGGCATGAGCAGCATGTCCGACTCATTGATCGCCTGAAATCCTCGAATACTCGAGCCATCAAACGCAAGGCCCTCATCGAAGACTTCTTCGTTGAACCTTGAGGCCGGGATCGTGAAGTGGTGCCACTGACCAAATAGGTCTGTGAACCGGATATCGACTAGAACGACCTCGTTTGAGGCTAAGAACTGAATTGCTTCCTTTGGCGTCATCGTGTTTCCCCTCGATAGTGGGGCTCGACAAGTTCCGTTTTGGTGGGCCTAGAAAACAGAAAAACGCCTGCGAAATCACTCCTGATTCGGCTGGCGTCCTTGGTCCCAGACCCAACGCCACAATGCGCGAGCCCGGAGCCTATTATCCCCTATTTTTTAAGATCTGTTCTTGCCAAACTTTACAATGGGTCGCCAGAGCCTTTCCAACTTATCCCTGTCATAGTTGTCCAGGTCCAAAAGCCGCTTCGCCTCGATGTCGGCGTCACTCGCTTGGCCCGATTCTCGCAAGAGCCGCTCCAAGAGCGCCACGTACAACAGGTTATCGGGTTCAAGATCGGTCGCGAGGCGGACCGCTTTCACGGCCTCCACGTCTCGTCCGCCACCCCAAAAAGCGATGGCCACCTCGGCATAGAGGTAGGCATCACGAGGCGCAAGCTCAATGGCCGCTCGCATAGAGAGAATGGCCCCTTCGAACTCACCCATTTGAATCTGGAGATCGCCCATCCAATAGTGGAAAAATGAGTTTTCTGGCTGGAGCCGGAGACTGTTTTGGATGGCTCGGAGAGCCCGCTTGTTGTGTCCGCTTTCTCGCAAGAGTTCGGCGTACTTCAGGTGAAACAAGGGGTTCTTGGGTTCTTTCTGAATCGCGCTTTCAAGCTTTTCCAGCGCCTCCGAAGTCTTTCCGTGTGACCGGTAGATCTCAGACAGGCCAAGGTACGGCTCCGAATTCTCCTGATCAAACTTCAGCGCCCGCTCGTACTGCCTTACCGCGGCCGGAGCGTCTTCAAGGAGTTCGTAAACCGTCCCCAGTCCACGGTAGGCCTCCGATGGATCGCCATCTTGTCGCAATGCTCTCTCAAAGTGCGAAAGAGCCTTCTTGTACTCGCCCGTGCGGACGCTTTCATCCCCAAGCGCCAGACTCTCTTCTCCGCTTCGGCCTACGCGTCCTTCTTCGCTCGTTGTTTCTTCCTCAACGGGCGGCGCCATGAGCCCAAAAAGCTCGACAATTTGTTGATAATCTGGATTCGAAGACATAGGCCTGGAAAAGGGGGGAATGCTCTATGGTACCTGGAGCAGGGGCCAACCTCCGTATTCCACAGACATTTGAAGCACGATTGCCGACCCGTTTTTTGCAGGAGTCTTCCCTATTTCTACACGCAACGATTGAAACGCTTTTCGCTCGCCGTATTCAAGAACCACCCCTTTGGCAACGACGCCTGATTCCCCAACGGTCTCTGTCGAGAGGGAAAACACACTGAAGTCTGTCGCGTCCTCTCTGGCCTCAGGCGACCCGAACGCCTTGACCACCTTCGCAACGATAGGGTCTAAAGCCTCGTCACTCTGGTCTGACTCGGACACCCATTGAAAGTTTGCGGTCCCGAGAGTTTGGTTCGATTCCTCATAGACCTTTTTGGCTAGATCTGAGATAGGCTCTCGCGGATAAATCACGAAATCGACACGCCCATCCAGCGATCCACGAATTCTATGGCTGCGGCGTGAGGTTCCCCCACCCAGGTCCTCGAGGAGGGGGGTGTCAAGTCGGGCTGTCTCGCCGATTGCCTTCAACACGCCATCTTGACGCATCCCCCGTTCTAATTCATTCGCAACCCGAATGATATCGTCAGAAGTATAGACCGAGGGGGCGAGTATCATGGCCCCGTCTTTGAGCTTAGGCCCGGCAAGGTTCTGCTCGGCAAAAGCCCGTTGAGTCTTCATGCCAGGGCCGAGGTCTCCCCCTTGAGCCTTCGGCGCGCATCCCCCGAGACCTAACACCATTCCCGACACAGCCCCGACTACGGCAAGAATCGACTTCATCTGCTTCATGGTACGCGCTGGAGCCTCATTTGAGCCTATTCCGGGGACTTTTTCACAACTTTTTCTTCACCTCAGGTTAGAAATTTAGCACTCTCAAGGGTATACTGCTACGCAAGGGATTCGTCCCAAACGTTAGATATCTAGGGAATTCTATGAATCTGAAACCACTTCACGATCGAATCATTGTCGAAGCCGCGCCACGCGAAGAAAAGACCGCGGGCGGCATCCTTTTGCCTGACAACGCTCAAGAAAAGCCTCTTCGAGGCAACGTCCTTGCCGTCGGCCCTGGGAAGACCATGGATAACGGCACGATTGCCGCCGTTGAGGTAAGTGTTGGAGACGTTGTTCTCTACGGAAAATATTCGGGCACCGAAGTATCGGTAGATGGAAAGGACTACATCATCCTTCGGGCTGATGACGTTCTCGCCGTTCTCGTAGGCGCCCCCGTCGCCGCTGGAGCAGGAGCATAATTCACCATGGCAGCGAAAGAACTTAAGTATTCAGATGAGATTCGCAAGCTCCTTGAACAAGGAGTCGATAAGCTCGCAAACACCGTCAAGGTCACGCTTGGCCCCCGAGGACGACTCGTCGTTCTGGAAAAGAAGTACGGTAGCCCAACGATTATCGACGATGGCGTCACTATCGCCAAGGAAATCGAAGTCGAGAATCGATTCGAGAACATGGGCGCGCAGCTCATTCGAGAAGTGAGCTCGAAGACCAATGATTTAGCCGGGGACGGCACGACCACGGCCACCGTGCTCGCCCAAGCCATCTTCAAGGAAGGCGCTCGAAACGTTGCCGCTGGTAGCAACCCGACTCAAATCCGAAACGGAATTGACATTGCTACCGAGAAGGTCGTCGAGGCTCTCCGAGAAATGAGCAAGCCTGTCGACGGACGAAAGGGCACCGCCGAAGTTGCAAACATCAGCGCGAAGGACACCGTCATCGGCGACCTCGTGGCTGAGATCATCGACAAGGTGGGCAAGGAAGGCGTCGTCACCGTCGAAGAAAGCAAGTCGACAGATACATCCTTCGACATCGTCGACGGACTTCAGTTCGACAAGGGCTACATGTCGCCCTACTTCATCACCGACACCACTCGAATGGAGGCTGTTTTCGAAGAGCCTCTCATGCTGTTCCACGAGAAGAAGATCAGCAATGTGGCCGATCTGGTGCCGTTGCTCGAAAAGGTCCTTCGCATGGGCAAGTCCCTCGTCATCGTTTCGGAAGACGTGGAGAACGAAGCGCTTGCGACTCTGGTCCTCAATCGAATTCGAGGCAACCTGCCTATCGCGGCTGTAAAGGCCCCAGGTTTTGGTGACCGACGCAAGGCGATGCTCGAAGACATGGCTATCCTGACCGGCGGTCAGCTCATCAGCGAGGAACTCGGTCTCAAGCTTGAGAACGTGACTCCTGAAATGCTGGGTTCAGCCACCAAGGTTGTCATCACGAAGGAAACCACAACCATCGTCGGTGGCAAGGGTGAAAAGTCGCAAATCGAAGGCCGGTTGAAGCAAATCAAGGCTCAGATCGAAGCCTCTGATTCTAGCTACGACAAGGAAAAGCTCACCGAGCGACAAGCCAAGTTGAGCGGTGGAGTCGCAGTCTTGAAGGTTGGCGCAGCCACCGAAACCGCGATGAAGGAGCGAAAGGCACGTATCGAAGACGCTCTTGCGGCTTCCCGAGCCGCCCTCGAAGAGGGTGTCGTTCCTGGCGGCGGCCAAGCTCTGATTCTTGCCGGCAAGGCTCTGGATGGACTGACTCTCGAAGGAGACCAGGCTATCGGCGTGAACATTGTTCGGCGGGCGATCGAATCGCCTCTTCGAACGATCGCAGAAAACTGCGGCGTGGAAGGAAGCGTGGTTGTCGAGAAGGTTCGAGAAACGGGCAAGGGCTTCAATGCCGCTACCCTCGTTTACGAAGACCTGCTCGCCAACGGAGTTGTCGACCCCACCAAGGTTGTTCGAACTTGTCTGCAAAATGCGGCCTCGATCAGTGGACTTCTTCTCATCACGGAATGCGGCATCGCCGAAGTTCCTGAGAAGGAAGACGAAGGTCACCACCACCACTAATCTCCGCAGGAGAATCTTCCAAGCCCTGCTTGCCAAACTGGCAAGCAGGGCTCTTTCTTTACAATATGCCTTGGTGGCGGAGCCACATCCCGAGCAAGCAGGTCCAGACAAACACACTCGCTCCGCTCGCGAATCGAGCCACGACGAGCATCGTTTTTTCGGTCCCCGAAGCATTTTCGATGCTACGTGTGCTGAGAATCCAAACTGGCACCCCGACCACCGGACCCACACAGAACAAACTCGCCAGACCAAATCCGAGCAACAGGGCGGCACGATTCGGGTGATTTGGCATCATCACAGCATATTTCATTGCTGGTATTGCGTGCCGCGCGGGGTACCTTTCAGAGAGATATGGCAAGTGGTTCACGATTTCTCGATGTGTTCGGCACGCGTCCGCTCGTTTTCGATGGAGCGACCGGAACTCAATACCAAGCCGCCGGCCTGACGCAGCCAGATTTTACGTTGGTGGAAAAGCCGGATTACCCCGCCGCCGTGAACGCCGCCGCCAGCCGTTTGAACGGCGAATACCTGGAAGGTTGTAACGAGATTTTGGTCTTCACTCGGCCCGACGTTGTCGAAGAGGTCCACCTGCAATACCTACGCGCGGGATCCGACCTTGTCGAGACAAACACCTTTGGCTCGACGAGCGTCGTCTTGGCCGACTACGACATTGCCGAACTCACGTATGAGGTGAGTCTTGCCGCAGCCCGAATCGCTCGAATAGCGTGCGACAAAATGTCGACGCCGGAGAAACCTCGATTTGTGTGCGGAGCCCTTGGCCCGGGCACCAAGCTGGTCACGCTCGGGCAAGTTGGCTTCGACGAGCTTGTGGATACCTATGCCGAGAGTTTTGTCGGATTGATCGAGGGCGGCGCAGACGTTCTGCTCCTTGAGACGATGCAAGACTTGCTCATGACAAAAGCGGGCGTGCTTGCGGCCAAGCGCGCGATGGAGAAGACCGGGAAAAAACTCCCTCTCATCTGCCAAGTCACCATGGAGCAGACCGGAACCATGCTCCTTGGATCAGAAATGGCGGCTGCGCTCAACTACATCGAAACGCAACCCGAGGTAGTGGCAATCGGCATGAACTGCGCCACCGGTCCGCAGGAAATGATCCAGCACATTCGTTTTCTGAGCGAGAACTCGACTCGGCCGCTCAGTGTCCAGCCCAATGCTGGCCTGCCCATGATGGAAGGGGGCAAGGCCGTGTACAAGCTTTCCCCCGACGAGCTTGCTGAGTTTCACCACAGATTTGTCACCGAATTCGGAGTCGCGCTGGTGGGCGGTTGCTGCGGCACCACGCCTGCTCATATCGAAGCCGTCGCAAAGAGAGTCGATGGCGCCCCGATCTCCCCAACGTCCCACTGGCAAACCGTGCGTCACCTCTTCCCTGGCTTTGACTACTCGGTGAAGACCGAAGAACAGATGCGAGCGAAAAAGCTGGTGGGGTGCAGTAGTTTGTACATCTTCCAACCCTACGAGCAAGACAACAGCTTCCTCATCGTGGGCGAAAAGACGAATGCAAACGGGTCCAAAGCCTTTCGAGAAATGCTGGCCGCAGAGAATTGGGATGGCCTGACCGAGCTTGCCCGGGAACAAGAAGGCGAGGGCTCCCACCTGCTCGACGTGTGCGCCGCCTACGTGGGGCGCGACGAAAAACGTGATATGCACGAGCTGCTGGGACGTTACAACCAGCACTTAACCGTCCCGATCATGATCGACTCGACAGAGGTGCCCGTCATCGAAGAGTCCTTAAAGCGCCTTGCCGGAAAGCCGATCATCAACTCCATCAACTTTGAAGATGGGGAAAAGCGAACTGCAGAAGTTCTCCAACTTTGCAAAGACTATGGCGCTGGAATTGTGGCGCTCACCATCGACGAGGACGGCATGGCCAAGACGGTGGAGAAAAAGGTCGAGATCACGCACCGAATCATGGAGTGGACCCGAAGATACGGCCTGCCAGATCAAGATGTTTTCATCGACGCGCTGACATTCACGCTAGGGTCGGGAGACGAGGAGTTCCGGAAAGCGGGAATCGCGACAATCGATGCGATTCGAAAGATCAAGGAGCATTATCCCTTGGTGAACACCACGCTCGGCGTCTCGAACATCAGTTTTGGGTTGAAACCCGCAGCGCGTCAAGTGCTCAACTCCGCTTTCCTTCACTACTGCCTGGAGTCTGGGTTGACGAGCGCGATCGTTCACTTTAGCAAGATCAAGCCTGACCACAAGATTGATGCAGAAGTTTGGAAGATCGCAACCGACCTGGTGTATGACCGGCGAGAGTTTGCGAAGGCTTAAGCCTTCTTGACCGTGCGGATCATCTTGTAAACGTACGCAAGGATCTCCGCCACGGCGGCAAATTGCTCACGAGGCACGTGATCGCCGACTTCACAATTCTTGTGAAGTGTTCGGGCGAGAGGTGGGTTCGGAACGATGGGAATGTCGAATTCCTTCGCCATTTCTCGAATCTTGAGAGCAAGATAGTCCTGCCCTTTCGCGACGACCATCGGCGCATGCATCTCGTTTCGCTTATACGAGACCGCCACGGCGTAGTGGGTCGGGTTGGTGATGATCACGTCGGCTTTCTTGACGTTGTCTCGAAGGGACCCGCGAGAGAGCTTGCGGCCACGGCGCATCCGCTCGCCTTTTTGTTCAGGACTTCCCTCTTGCTCCTTCATTTCGCGCTTCAGCTCATCGCGCGTCATCTTGATCTGCTTCTCCACCTCTTTGCGCTGATAGAAGTAGTCCAGCGCAGCGATGATGAGCCAAACCACCGCGATCCGCAAGAGGATCGTGTGGCAAATCTCGAACACTTTAAGCGAAGCTTCACCAGGGGTGTAGTAACTTAGGCTCACGAGCGTCGCCCAGTTCCCCGCAATCACCTGATAGGTGACGTATCCAAAGAGCAGACCCTTGCCGATCGCCTTGATGGCCTCGACCGTGCTCCGCATACTGAAGAGCCTTTTGAACCCTTCGAACGGATTGAGTTTCGCCAAACTGGGCTTCAATGTTTCCCCGCTGAGGACGAATCCCACTTGAGCGAAGTTTGCGAGGAGGCCAAAGGTCATGCAGATCGCGAAAATCATGGCCATTCCCATGAGGCCGGGCATCGCGATGGAGACCAGCGTGCTCTGCACGTTGTGGTACGAAAACTCCTTGGTCGCCCCCCGCATGCTGGCATCAATGCCCCGAATGAAACCTTCCGACAGGGCGTGCGTCGCAGACGGAACAATGAGAGCTAAGCCCAGCATCACGACCGCGCCGTTTAGGTCTTGACTCTTTGCCACCGTGCCCTTTTTCCGGGCCTCCAGACGCCGTTTCGGCGTCGGCTGTTCGGTTTTTTCGCCTGCATCATCTGCCATCTGCAGGACCTCCCTTCGGAGCGACGAACATCGTCGAAATCTCCTCGTACGCGTGTTCGACGCCTGCGTTTACTGCGCCGGCCAACATCGGCAGAGAGAGCATGAGCGCGGTGACACCAAGAATGATCTTGGCGGGCATCGCGACCATGTACACCTGCATCTGGGGAATGGTCTTATTGATGAAACCGCTCGCGACATCGACAATGAGAGCGGCACTTGCCACGGGGGCCGCAATCTGAAGGGCGAGCAAGGACATCTTGCCCAGCAAGGTAGTGATCGCAATCTTCCCTAACTCGACATCGAGGGTCAATCCGTACGATTCCACGAGGGACCGGAAGATCAGGTGGTGACCGTTAAAACTGAGCAAGAGGACGATCGAGAGCCACATCTTAAGGTTGCCGAGAAGCGTGACATGCTGCTGGCTGAGCGGGTTGAAAACGCTGACGCTGCTCAAACCCACTTGGACGTCGAGCAGGGTGCCCGCCATTTGAAAGGCGTATACCACGAGGTGAAGGCACAGACCCAGCACGATTCCACTGGCCGCCTGCGCCGCCGTCGCCATCACGAGTTCTCCGATCGTGTCGGGCATCTGCCCGATCATAGGCTGGACCACCGGTGCGAGGGAGAGCGAAAACGCCATGCACGCAAAGATTCGAATCTGCATGGGCACGGTGCCCCCGAACACAGGGCTGACCAGGAGGCTTGCCGAGACTCGGACAAACACCAAGAACAACGTGATCAGGAATGCAGAATCGAGGGTCACGAGGTTTTATCGAATGACGTTCGCGGCGTGTTCGAAGCAATATCGCAAGAACGACACCAGGGTGCTCATCATCCAGCCGCCAAAGATGACGACCATGACGCCTGCGCCGATGAGCTTCGGCACGTAGGTGAGGGTCATTTCCTGAACCTGAGTAACGGCTTGGAATGTACTCACGAGCAGACCGATAAAGAGCGCGATCGCGAGGATCGGCAGCCCCACCATGAGGGCGACACTGAGCCCTTGGCGAGTGACTTCAAGTACGGATGTTTCATTCATGTGGCGTATCCAGACAAGATGGTTTGGACAAGTAGAGACCATCCATCAGCGAGAATAAAGACAAGAATCTTCGCGGGCAATGACACCACCGAGGGCGGCATCATCATCATTCCCAAGCTCATCAAGATGCTCGCAACGACGAGGTCGATGATGACAAACGGAATGAGAATGTAGAACCCGACGATGAAGGCGGTTTTGAGCTCGCTGATGACGAAGGCGGGAACGAGAGACAACATCGAAACGGTCTTGGGAGTTGCCTTTTCCTTTCTCAAGTCAAGAAAGAGCTTGAGATCTTTGTCATAGGTGTTTTTCAGCATGAAGGAGCGGAGAGGTCCACTCGCCCGTTCGATGGCGGTTTCAATGCTGATTTTCTTGGCCATGTACGGTTCGACCGCATCCTTTTGAATCTGGGAATAGGTGGGGCCCATCACGTAAAACGTGAGAAACATCGCGAGTCCGACCATCACCTGGTTGGGCGGAATGCTCGTGGTTCCCAGTCCGGTTCGGGTCAAGCTGAGGATGATCACGATGCGCGTAAACGCGGTCGTGAGGATCATCAGGGCCGGAGCCACGCTCAGAACCGTGAGGAGGGCCAGGATCTGGAGAGTGGAGCTGAGTTCCCCTTGTCCCTTCACCCCTTCGATGCCAAGTTTCAAACTTGGAACCGCGACGGGGGCTTGAGCGGTCTGGGCGGCCGCGAATACCCCGAAAAACACCAGGGTCACGACCATGAGAAGTCGCAGCGGTATATGAAAAAGCTTGATTCTCAACTTAGCGAGTTCCTGTAAGTCGGCTCAACCGGTCGAGAGCATTCAGGAGCTCTTCTTCGGATTTTCGAGGTTGCGGCTTGGCGGGTTCGGTCATCTTCGCATCTAACATCTCGAAGAATGCGGGAGCTTCGTCGGGAATGACCGCGTGCGTCGGCGCAGGCTTTGCGACAGCAGGTTGTGGGGCCACTGCCGGAGCAGGCGCGACAACCGTAGGAGTTGTGGCGACCGGTGCCGCAGGAGCTTCCGTGAGATCGGCGAGCATTTGCACGCCTTGTGCGTTGACGCACAACAAAAGAGATCGCTTGCGCGCGCTCACGACAAAAAGGCTGCCCCCGGCGAACTGCGCGCTCTCTTCGACTCGAATCTGCGAGCCAAGAGACGTCGTCATCTTCTTGTTCATCATGGGCATGAGCTTAGGCAATGCAAACTTGAGGAGTGCCACCACGATGCCCACCGCGAGTAGCATCTGAAGGATCGGGGCGAACCCCATACCGGGTCCAGAGAACGACTCAGACTTGGGCAAGACGAGATCGTTCTTGGTGCCAAGCGACTCTTGCGCCGAGGCAAAGCTCGCAAGGAAGACTCCCAGTACGATCATGTACAGGCGGGCCAAGCTCTGGTTGTTGCCCTCGGATTCGGTTGCATGGGCACGTCGCACCCGCTTCCAACGTCGCCAAACGGCGAGCATGGAGGGTGCGTGTTGGGTGGGGATGAAAAGGCTGGCCGCAAAGTTCTGGTTGCGGTCTTCTCCTGGGCGAAGCAAAGAATCAAATCGAATCATTTTCTTGTCCTCCGTTTGCCTTAAGCGGCATCCTGCAATCGAGCCAATCGCTCAGCAGGACTCAAAATTTCTGTAATTCGAACTCCAAAGTTGTCTTCGATCACGACGACCTCACCGCGAGCGACGAGGCGACCATTGACGAGCACATCGACGGGATCACCGGCGGCTTTTTCGATCTCGACGATGCTTCCGCTGCCGAGGTCAACCACATCTTTGATCTGAAGTCGAACGCGACCCAACTCCACGCTGATCTCCATGGGGATATCCATGAGGATCTCAAGACTTGGAGTTTCGTCGGCCATGTTGGAAAGATCACGCGCCGTAATCTCTTCGATGGTGGAATTGAATTCTTGCTCGCCGTCAGATTTCTTTCCGGCGATCTCCTGGACCGAATCGGTATCGCAGATCCAGGTCAACGTTCCGTTGACGACATCGCTAGCGATAGCGACGTTTGTTCGCACCACATGCTCTGCCGACTGAATGCTTGGAGGGAAATTAAAGATCTGGAAGCGAATCGTGAGGCCCGTGGCGATCAGTGGAGCGCCCTTGATATTGCCCACTGCAACACAGATCCCTTGGACGATCGATTCGAGGATCGGTCGTGCTTCCGAAAGCAGGTTTTCGTCGATCTCCGTGATCTCGAGGGGATCGACCTTCTGAGCCATCGCCGCGATGTCGCTGAACGTCTCTTGGTTCAGCAAGATGACGTGACTGTGCTCTGGCATATCGGCGAGCGCAAACTGAATAATCAGCTTGGGGCTGGCCATTTCCGCAAACAAGTCGTTTGTGGTTGTCGCCACCGAGAGAGGCGAGCCAAAGGTCATCGTTTGTCCTGCAGCCTCGCTGGCGGTGATAGACACCGACTGCCAGATTTGGTTCTGCAGGTTACTAAACTTATTGAGAGTTTCTTCGTTGAGTTGTGGCATGACAGATTACGGGGTTTCGATAGAGTCCGTGATGGTAAAGCAAAGTTGTTGCCCCTTCATGGCGGGGGCGACAGTAAATTTGGGTCTTCCCTGAATCTTCAGGGTGATGTCCTCATCTTTCCGGCGATTCAAGTGGACGACATCGCCCACCTTGAGGCCATAAAATTCTCTGAAGTTGAGCTTCGCCTTTCCGAGTTCGACGGCGCAATCGACCGGGGAATTTCGGAGGTGATAGGCAATGAGCTTTCGGCTCGCCCCGGCGGCCTTTCGGCTGCTGTTGACGAACCACTTTTGCGCACTCAGCTTCGCGGTGATCGGCTTGAGCACGAGATAAGGGATGCAGACGCTCATCGCGCCGCGAGAGTTGCCAATCTTGACTTCGAATAAGATGGTGACCACGATGTCGCTCGGGGGTGCGATCTGGACAAACTGGGCGCTGGTTTCCTGGGCTTCAATCCCTGGATTGAGAATGACGATTCCTTCCCAGGCAGTTTTGAGAGCGCTAAACATTCGCTCGATCATCTGCCGAACAAGAGGCTTTTCAATATCCGAGAGGTTTGTTCGGTTCACCGCTCGACCTGGGCCACCAAGGAGGCGATCAATCATGGTGAAGATAAGCTGAAACTCGAGTTCGAGAACGGCTTGGCCACTCAGAGGAGGCATCGATATAACGGTAAAAACGGAGGTGTTGATGCTTCGGAGATACTCATCGTAAGGCACCTGCTCTAAGCTGATGAGGTCGATAGAAACAGGGCACCGAAGGAAAGCGCTCAGACCCGTGCCTGCCAAACGAGCAAACGTCTCGTGCAGCATCTGCATGGTTCGCAGTTGGTCCTTACTAAACTTGTCTGGGCGGCGGAAATCGTAGGATTCGTAAGCAACGGGAGCATTGAAGCCAGAGGTGGCCGATGTCAGGAGATTTTCGTAGCCTTCCAGAAGCGCGGTGTTGCTCTTTCCGGCTCCTTTTGCCTTTTGCATCGTTGACGAGTCGGTTTTCGCCGCAGAATCGTCGTCTTGCAGCGAATTCAACAGCGCCTCGATTTCGTTTTGAGAGAGAATATCTGACAAGGAATGTGCTCCAGATGAAGGCCTGTTTAGGGCCGTCAGTTTTGGTATTGGCACTCCCAGCGAATTTCTCAGGGTCTGACCTGAAAAACCTTAAGTACTTTGCAAAAGATGAAGCGTCAAGCCCTCGAATCCGCCATTCTGTTTGCCTCCAACGCCCACGAGGGTCAATGGAGGGAGGGTTCGGAGCCTCAGCCGTACATCACGCATCCCCTCGATGTGCTCGACAAACTTCAGTCCATCGGGGGAATCCAAGACGAGAGAATCCTTGTTGCCGCAGTGCTCCACGATACGCTCGAGGAGTGCGAGGTCACGTATTCTGAGATTCTGGACCGCTTTGGGATGGAAGTGGCTGATCTCGTCAAGGAACTCACCAGGTACGAACCCACCGCCAAAGAGCGGGAAGGGTTGTCAAAGGAAGAGGTGTGGCGGCTCCGGGCCGACATCCTACTTTCGGAAGTCGAAAAGATGTCCGACCGGGCGAAGACCATCAAGCTCGCCGACCGAATCAGCAACATCGAGGAAGCCAAACGCGTGAAGCTCGGAGCCAAGCTCGAAAGGTACGTTTGGCAGACGCAACGGTTTCTTGACGCCATCCCGAGAGACGTCAATCCCGCGCTTTGGGACGAACTCGCCGCCCAGATATCTAGGCCGAGTTAGCCAAAACAAGAGCAAGCGAAGTGGCTCGCGCTTCCCTTCCCTTTGCCATCCTTATCGTCCTTCTTGTCGTCTTTCGCCTTCACCGGAGTCTTTGGCAAGGTGGGGAGAGGGGTCGAAGGAGCAAACTTCACGCCTTTCTTGGTGTCGTCGGCCATCCACTTCTGGACATTCTTGATTCGGTTCTTGTCCGAAGGGTGCGTGCTCACCCACTCAGGCATGCCCCCGCCGCCCCCGGCTTTGCTGAGGGTTTCGAAGACCTTGACCATCCCCTGTGGGTTAAACCCGGCACGAGTCATGAGCTTGTAACCACCCTCGTCGGCCCGATTTTCCGATCGACGGCTGAACTTTGTTCCGAGGAGAACATCGTTGCTGATCGCAGCGATGTTCACGACATCCTGACCTGCCCCCAGAATCGTCAGCAAGGCAGAGAGCCCGAGGGCTCGCCGCTGGGCCGCCGCGTAGTCGCTGGCGAAGTGCTCTTCTCTTGCGTGAGTCAATTCGTGCGCCAAAACCGCCGCGACTTCATCTTCCGTGCTCATCTTGTCTAGAAGGCCCGTGTAGAAGAAGGTCGGGCCACCTGGGAACGCGAAGGCGTTTATATCGGGGCTCTCGATCACGTCGAAGGTGTACTTAAACGGCTTTGGCCGCTTCTCTTTCGCATCGTCTGCGGCATAGAGAGCGAGGAGTTTCGCTCCGATTTTTCGAATGACCACCGTGCGGGCATCCCCGTCCGGTAGAACCTTCTCGGTTTTCCTCACATCGTTCGCCGCTCGTTGCCCAAGCTCAAACTGGTCTTTCTGCGAAATCTTGAATGGGTCGGCCTGCGCGGTTGCCGACGCAACGGTAAGCAATAGAACTACGGGAAGCGTGTGCCGTCTCATGGTCATTTCATCTTAGACGATCCTGCCGCGGGGGAGTTCTCGGTTTTAAGGAGATTTGCAGGCTATTTGTGCCATACTGCAGGTGCTTATGGCGTTCGACTCGCAAAGAGTATCGGCTGTTCTATTTGATGTGGACGGCACTCTTGTCGATTCGGTCCCAGCCCTTGTAAAAGGTCTTGGAGACGCCTACGAAAAGTTTTTAGGACTGCGTCCGGAACACGAAGTTTTACAGGGTCTCGTCGGTCGGTCTCTTGCGGCTCAAATGAGCCTCTTCGGCCTCGAAGAACATCCTGATGAGCTCGATCAGCGTATGCAATACGCGAAAGAGCGTTTTCGGTTTCACTGCGCAAATGTCCCAGTTTTTGAACCTGCGGTTCAGGCGATGGAATCGTTGATCGCGCAGAATGTTAGGGTAGGACTTGTCACAAGCAAGGACCGGGAAGAGCTCACCGAATTTCTGAAGAAGGCTCCCCGATTCCAAGCGGCTCAGGCCATCGTTTGTGCGAGTGACACCCCTCGACCAAAACCACATCCTGAACCTGTCTTGCACGCATGTAGCTTGCTTGGAGTTGATCCAGAGCACGCCATCATGATCGGAGACAGCATCTTTGATATCCAGTCCGCCATTCATGCCGGCGCCCGAGCCATCGGGGTCGCGTACGGAGCCGGACAACCGAAAGCCCTGCACCTTGCAGGTGCCGAAGAGGTCTTGGAGACCCCCGAAGATGTTCAGGCTTGGTCCACACAACTACTCGAAAAGAGCTATGCCTAGAATTAAGAAGACAACGGAGCCGACGGCTCCCGAAACAAAGAAGCCCGCGCGACGGGCCGCCCGACCGAAAAAGGAAAAAACCGAGTTAGCGGAAAGCACCCCCGAAATTGTGGAGAGTGCGACGACTCCCGCCCCCGTGGTCGAAGCTCCGCAAGAACCGAAAGAGCGGACTGAGAAGAAGGAGAGCGCGGGCCGAAGACGCACCCCAAAGAAGTCCGCCGCCGAGAACGACTCACAGCCGACGGAGGAGGCTTCTCCCGAATCCGTAGAGGCTCCCCAAGAAGTAGCCGAAATCGTTTTCAGCGATTGTGGCGACCCAGAAGGACGCCTCGTCGTGTGCTTCCGGCCCCGCCAAGAGCGAGCCGTGAGAGCCCCCCAAGAATCGGGACGAACCCGGCGAGACCGAGGCCGAAGAGAGAAATCGGTTCCGGCCGCGGCAGCAGAAGCGCCCGCCCCGGTAGTGGCACCCCAAGAGCTTGTCTTCCCTGAGACACCCTATGTCGTTGCCGCCGACCTGGCCGATGACGAAATCTTCGCCTCGACCGTGAACGATTTGCCGGTGGTTCTCTTCCGCGAGAAGGGTTCTGGCCCAGGGGTCGTGCCGGCGACCGATGCTCCCCGAGACACTCGAAGAAATCGGCGAAGCCGAGGCCGCGATGTTTCGGCGGCAGACGCGCTTGTGCCCGGTGCCACCGAGGGTGCGCCCGAACAGCGCGGAGGCCCCCGAGGGCGAAGACGCGATGAATCTGTCAAGGAAAAGACGGTGGAGGCCGAACCCGAAGAGGTGGTGGCACCCGCTCCAGAACCCGTCAAGCGGCCCGCCGTTATCATTCCTGAAAATGCACCTCAAGTGGTCTCCTCGGGAGGCCGCGCGAAGCTGATTCGAAACGGAAAAATGGTGCCGCCATTCTTCTTCTTCGGCGCCTCATTAGATTCGAAACGCGAAGACACGGTCTTCGAAGAGCTTTCCCTTGCCGCCGAAAACGGCGTGCATGTCTCAGTTCACTATGTCGAACTCGAAGTCGGCACGCAATCGGCCCACAACTGTGCGGCGTGGGCATCGCGCCTGCTCGCACGAGCAAAGACGGTTGATCCAGAAGCGCTTCTCGTGTTTCGAGTCGTGTTTATCGCGCCCAACGGATGGGAAAGGAATTTCCCGAAGGCGAAATACCTCTCCCATGAGGGAACGCTGGCCGATCCGAGCCTGAGCGATGAAGAGTATTGGGGACAAGCGGCAAGCGACCTTCGCGAGTTCATCACCCAGATCCGAACCCATGAACACGCCGATTCGATTCTGGGTCTGCACCTCGATCAAACAGAATGGTTTATTCCCGCCGACCTTGGATACGACACTTCGGAAGCCGCCCAAGAGAAGTTTCGAGAGTGGCTACGGCTACGGTATCGAAACGATGAAGTGGCGCTTCGCGCAAGCTGGTTCGACGGCAAAGTCACATTCGCCCAAGTTCGCATCCCCGAGTATCGCGTAGGAGGCACCGAAGACTTCGTTCGCACCGGACGCCGAGAGCGCCGATGGGTGGACTATCACATGTTCCTCAGCGATTCCGCCGTGGACCGAATCGGCAAGCTCGCTTACGAAGTCAAACTGACCTCCGAAGGCATGTTCCTGGTGAGCGTGAGCTACGGCTACACCTTTGAGTGGGGCCACGCCGGAAGCGGACACCTCAGCCTTGGAAAGCTTCTCCGCACCCCCGAAGTCGATATCATCGCCGGTCCACCGAGCTACCGCGTGAGAGAGCCGGGCGGCACGGGCGCCTTCCCTGGCCCGATCGACAGCTTTGCCCTCAACGGAAAGCTTTTCGTGAGCGAAGAAGACTTCAAGACCCCCATCGCCGTTGGCACCGAGCAAGACAATTACAACCCGGTGATTCGCACGCCGCAGGCACTTGAGAGTGTTCAGTGGCGAGGCGTGGGAGCCGCCCTTGCCCATGGCGCGGGCGTGAATTGGATGGACCTGTGGGGCAACGGCTGGTTGAGTTCGCCGGGAATATGGCATCGATCGAAGCAAGTGCTTGAGGCTCTCACGCACTCGTTTAGTGTGCCTCCTACCGACCCGGATGTCGCCGTCTTTATCGACGAACGATCGTTGGCGTATCTGTCCGACCCCCGGGCCTTTACTCTGCTGGTGCAGAACGTGCGAGAATCGGTTCTGCGAAGCGGCCTGAACGTAGGTTTCTACCTCTTGAGTGACCTCGCCCACCGCGAGCGCCTCCCTGAATTCAAATTGCACATCTTCTTGAATGCATGGGACATTCGCCCCGAAGTCCGCCTTGCCATTAGACAACGGTTGCAACGCGACGGAAAGGTGCTGTTCTGGCTGTACGCCGCAGGACTCTTTGATTCCGGTCGCGATAGCCTCGAGCGAGTGCGCGAAGTGACGGGAATTGCCCTGAAACCTCAGCCTTATGCAAGTAAGAGCGGAACGACCTTGCTCCACCGCCGACACGCGCTGTGCGAGGCACTTCCGGATGCCGAAATGGGCCAAGGAAGCGGCCTCGAGCCAAGCTACTTCGCCATTCCAGAAGACTCGTTGGTTCTTGGGGAATACACCCAGACCGGCCTCCCCAGCTATGTCCTGAAGGAGATCACCTCTGAAGACGGATCGCGGCAAAAGTGGACTAGCGTGTTCCTCGGCGAGCCCGTGGTGACACCGCAGTTGCTGAGAGCCCTCGGAGAGATCGCCGGAGTGCCCGCGTGGAACTATCATGACGACGTGGTCCACGTGCGACCGCCGTATCTGACGCTCCACTGCACCAGTAGCGGGCAACGAAGCATCACTCTGCCAAACAAGTGGGCGGCATACAGCCTGAACACTCAAGAATGGATGGCGCTGGATCAGACCCATCTGCGCTTCTCTGCCCTGGATGGAACGACCTTCGTGTTCCTTGTGGGTCCGCGAAGCGATATCCAAACCATCTTGTCGACCGACACGAACGCGATTCTGGAAGCCCCCGTGGACCGAGAGGAATCGGACAACACCGTCGATCTCAACGCGATGACCTTCGACGTACCGATCATGCAGTTGAACGAGTGGGTGGAAGAAGGCTGGTCGGACGAAATGGCCGACGACCTTCTCTTGAAGCCAAGTCAGCTGGATGTCGATCTTCCTGAAGAGCTGAGCGATCTCGACGAGAGAGTCTCGCCCGGAACGCGGCGGCGACGACGAAAGCGCCGCGGCGGAAAGGATAAGGAGACCGAGGGCGAAGCCTTTGGCATGGGTATGAATGTGGTGTTCAGAAAACGTGAATAGTCCTATGAAAGTTGGCGCGGTGGCGATCATTGGTCGCCCAAACGTGGGCAAAAGTACGCTGGTGAACCTGCTATGCGGCCATAAGGTCAGCATTGTCAGCAACAAGCCGCAGACCACGCGATATCAGGTACGGGGCATCCTTACGGTGCCCGAGTACCAATTGGTGTTTGTCGATACGCCCGGAATTCACGAGCAGACCACGGCTCTCGGGAAGAAGATGAACGAGTCGGCCAAGGGTGCCTTGGCCAGCGTGGACCTCGTGGTCTATGTCGCGGATGTCTCGCGCCCCCCGAGCAAAGAGGACCAGGATATTGCCCACTTGCTGAAGCGAGCTTGGCACTACCCTTACGCCGAAGAAAACCCAGGGTTCAACGGGGTCATTCTCTGTCTCAACAAGATGGACAAGCTGAAGGCTGAGTTCGTGATTGAGAATGTAGATGCGTATTGCAAGCTGTTTGAGACCGAAAACTACATGCTGACCGCGATGAACCGGGGGCAAAACGCCGGTCCGTTGCTGGAGCGCATCGTGGAGCGGCTCCCTGAAGGGGAAATGTTGTATCCGGACGATGAGTACACCGACCAGCCTATGCGCCGTTTGGCCGCTGAGCTGGTACGAGAGAAAGCGCTTGCCTACACTCGCCAAGAGGTGCCGCACGGGCTCGCGACCATCGTGGACGCTTGGGATGACCAAGAGGGCGGAAACACCCGGATCTTTATCTCGATCATCGTGGAACGCGAGGGTCAAAAAGCGATCTTGATCGGCCGGGGCGGCTCGATGTTGAAGAAGATCGGGACCGAAGCTCGGAAAGATATCGAAGACATCACCGGGCGACCGGTGTTCTTGGAACTGTTCGTCAAGGTCCGCGAGGATTGGCGCCAGAATCCGAGAATGCTTAACGACCTCGGCTTGGCGTGAGCCCAGTTTCGTAGTCCGTGAGTAAGATTCAGCCTTCTGCCGTCGCAGAAGGCTGAATATGCTTGGCCCTCGTGTATAGTGAAAGACAGAGGGTTTTCGATGAAAAGTCTTCGTTTTCTGAGTGATGTTCTTGTCCGTGCATTTTTGATCGTCGGGACGGTGGGGATCGGAACGACCGTGTTCCGTAGCGGCCCGAAAGATCTTCAAGACAGCACCACGAGGAACCTTAGCAAGGTTGGCCAGGCATGCAACCTGTATGCCGTCGATCATGGGGGCCGCTACCCCATGTCGATGAGCTACAACAGCATCAACAAGGTATGGCGGACAAACAGCATGATTCGAACGCCTGCCGGCTGGGCGGTTGGGACATCGAGCGTGGAACCCCGGCGCACTGAGGAGGCCCAGGCTTGGTCAAACGCCCTCTTCGCGTACGGGATGAACAGAACTTCGTACCAAGTCGCTGGGGGTCTTTCATTTTTCAACTTGGGTACCGCCGGGAAGACCGCCGAACCAGCTCTCATCGGAATCAACATGAACGGGCTTGCCCATACCTTTGACCAAGCCTCGGTCCAGAGCCCCTCATCATTCCCAGCGTTTTGGTCAAGGATGGGAATGATGAGGCGTGCCTTCTTGTCCCGGACCAGATGCATGACGCTTGTGTCTTGGCTGCGCAAGGTGGGCTTCAGTGTGGAGATGATACATACTTAGGGTTGGGGATCGACGGATAAACGCCCTAGAAAAATGGGAAGATGTAATGAAAAATATGCTATTGCTCTTCAGTTTGTTGCTCCTGGGATGCGGGCCCCGAAGCCTTGACACCTTGCCAGTGTATACGGGAGTTGCTCGGGACATAGAAGTTAATGTGTTAGAACAGCCCCGGGATCCGAGAGCGAATGTTGTGAGACCGAAGATCAAACTCCAGATTCCAAGCTTTTTTACAAAGACCAAGTCAACCACTGGTTTTCAGGGGTTTAACCATGAGTCAAACGAAGGAGATAAACTCAAAGTTATTGCGTATAAACTTGATGAGCAAACACGTTTAGACAGGGAGTATGTTAACGACCTTTTTGATGGGAAGACATATGAGATTCACGAGAAAGAGGAAAGGATTCACTTTCGAACGCTCAATGGAGATGGCCTGATTTTCCTGGATTCTAGAGTCACGACTATACACCGTGGAAGGATTTGTTATCGTGGAAAAGTCTTACAGATAACCGCTGACCTCCAATTCAAAGGCAAGGCTTCTGACGCGATGAAGGTCCTCAAAGAGGTAGCTTGGTGCCTCTCGACTAGCGAAGCGCGTCTACCGTCCAATGGATCGAAGTAGTGCCCGACAGGTGGTCTGAGTTTAGATATTCTTTGATGACTTTGATCAAGCAAAAGTGTGGTGGACATCCCTTCGATTGGAGTGCCCTAGACGAGCCATAAGATGCTTGGCTGCTGAATCTGACAAAGCCTTATGGTAAAGTTTATGCTATACGGTTTTCCGGTACTGGTCCATCCCAATAACGTCAGAGTCACCTACACCTCCGACAGCGATGGCCAGACCGCCACGCACCGCGATCCAAACACTGTGCTCACCACATTCCAATACGACGCGATGGGTGCACAGACCACAATCACTTACCAAAGCGGACGAGTGCATGTGAGCACCTTCAATGCCGAAGGCCGAAACACGGTGAGGAAGGATAACAACGGCACGGTGCTCCAAGCTACCGCGCCCGAGTGCACGGGCAAGAACTAGGTCAATATGAAACCGAAGTTCAACAGTTGCATCCGATCAGTTTTCTAATTTTTGCGAGCAGTTTTTTGCATCCTCGTCTTCTTGTTCGGTTTTTGGGTCTTTGGCTGGGGTTTCCTTTACGCCATTTGGCCACCTCTAACGTGGGAAGTACGATGGGCAAGTCTCGGTATGATGCTGGTTGGAGGGTCGGTGATGTTCATCGCAATCCGCATATCCGGGGTACTAAAGCCAGGAAGGGGGGATTAGATCAAGACAATGAAGAAGCTGGTTGTTCCTACGGCCTACGGGCTGACCTGCGTCTTTGCACTTTTCGTGATGGCGGGGGCCACATACACAACGGATACGCCGAGGACATTCTTTCTCCGTACCAGCATCATCGTGTTTGCCGTCTCGACCTGGTCTCTGTTGCAAGATTTGAAGAAGGTAGGGGAGAAGTTTCTTGCTTGGGCGCTTCCCGGAACCCTTCTGCGAGAGCTTCCCGCTCTCACTCTTGCCTGGACAGCTATGATTATTCAGAATGAATTGGCGGTCCCACTCGCCGCCCGGCCAGCGGGCTTTAGGAATAGCAACGACGACGCAATTGGTTATGTACTTTTCTGGACCCCACTTTTTGGGATTTTCACTCTACTCACGGCTATCCCATTCCTTTTGGTCATCCGCTACCTCGTCTTCTTGAACATCGACCCAGATGCCTTCCCCCCTGAATCTGAGCCTAGCGAGTAGAAACAAGCGATCGGACTTTGAAACGTTGAGCCCTCCCATGAACCTGATCCTTCAACCCGTCACGGAGGCGGCCATGCTGTACGGAAAGACGTACACGCCGAAGATTTATTGCCTCTACGATGAGGATTCGCTTGTCTTTCTTCGCGGCGGCGATGCCACGAACTTGCACTTAGCACTTGTTGCCTTGCGAAGAATGGACGACCCAGAACGCATGCTCCAGGTTCTCGTTCACTTGGCTATGCTTGAAAGCGTCGCCGTTGCGGCGGCTCAACAAGATGAGAGATTTAAGCCCTTTATCTCCGAGTCAACTGCACTTGCTCTTCAGGATAAGCAAAGTGAACTTGAGGATCTGATGAGTATCTTTTTTGAGCTGCAGTTTATCTGGCGCACCCCTCTTATCGAGAAGGACGAGCTCGATCGTATTCTAGGGCGTGAACTCGCCGCTAGGGCTGGCATCTTTCTGCAAACCTTTGCGAAATCTCTACTAAGCGGTAACCTTCACATCGAAAACGATTTCTTCGATTCCGAACACTGGGCCGAAAGAAAACAAGTGACGATTCTCCCCTTGAGTGCCTTCGAAAAAGGTACCGAGGAGTATAGGAAGCACGAATACCTTTGCAAATTTTACCAAGATTGGATCGTGCCACTCGTAAGCGAGGATGAATACTCGTGAAAGGATTCTTCAATGCCGATCAAGATGGCGATCTGCAGAACCATCTCGCTGGAACAGAAGCATCTCCTATCATAGTTCCAGGCACGGTGTCAGACGAACTTTGGAGTTGGAAGCATAAGATTTGACGCTCGCCACTAGACTCACTTGTTTCCGGCATTCTTTCCTGACCTGAATGGGTCGGGTCGTAAGGGACAGGATGAGAGCAGAAAAGAGTACCGAGTGTATTCTGGCGCTTATGAAGGGGCCTATCAAACCACCTACCTTTAGGCCAAGACAAAGGACTGCTTCGATCTGCTATTTTTGAACTTACAATGGTATATTCTCTGCCCCTCTGCATTGCGCTCTTTGGATACATTCCTAGAGATCCTTCGGGCTTAACGCCCGCAAGGAGTGACTTTCAAACCGGCCACTCGCAAGACAAGGGCCCAGTTTCGCTTACCTTTACTGTCAGCGCGAGAAATCGCGTAGTTGTGCGAGTCAGCAATAACAGTAACGATACGGTCGCTGTTCCAAACGATAGCTCTTTCTACGAACTCTGGACGCGAACATCTCGAGGGAAGATTTCGATTCTCTCAAACGATTTTTCGGGCACCGATCCCGCGATCCCAACTGAAAAACGATATAGCTTTCTTCCTGTGGGATCGAGCATCGAACTTTCCATTTTGATGCGACATTATGAGTTTCCTCGTGAAGGAACATACGTAAGGCAATCTGGAGGTGCGGATTGGCTTCAGATTCGGCTGCGTCCTCGTGGGCTATGGGCTCCGATGGCAAAAACGAATCCTGATCTGCTGAAGTATCGACTCAAAGGCGTTGTGATGAGTGAGTACGTGTCGATGGATCACTGCACTTGGACCGGCGACTAACGCGTCGATCTCCAAGAGGGCCGATGCCCGAGAGTGCAGCTGTTGTCGAGGCGATTGACCGTTTCCAGTGTAAGTTTCCGACCCCGATGAATACAATGAGATTACTCGCCAACCGGCCCGGAGGCCAATCCCCACCCTGGGTCCCACCCCGATTGTCCTTGCGTTAAACGAGTGACCCGGTCAATAGTATGGATCAAGCAACAAAAGACCAACTGTTACTCCTTGTTGGAGAGTATCTGGCCCAGGGTGATAACCCCAGGGCGATCCAGGTTCTGGAAGAACTCATGCCCCACCTGTCCAAACCGGAAGAGATTCAGGATCGTCTAGCCCAAAAATGTGCCTTGCAGATTCAACTTCCTCCCGCCACCTTCATTCCTTCGCGGGTCCAAATGACCCCCAACCAGTGGGAGGAAGCCATCTATCGCATTTACGTAAGTTCGCTGCTTTGGATGGATCCCCATGGCCCCCATCACGATTCTGCGACCAAGCTACTTGATGAAATGGAGTCCATTTCGGCACAAATCGGAGCACGTTGGATAAGTCCGAAACTGGCTTGGATTCTCCTCAAAACGAAAAGGCCACTTTACAACTCAAGTATCTCTCCTCTCGAAGATGATTTATCAGAGAAGAAGCTTGATGATGAGTTCGTGCTGTTACCTACAAGCCGTACACGCAAGAATGCTCCACCTGGCCTTGGTGACGTGGACCCCGGACTTTTGTCTTGCTGCTGGTTCACACTGAAGAACAATCTCGAAACACTCTCTATTGAGCTGATATTCCTTATCATTCAAGAAATCGAAGACCCATTTGATGTGGCTGTCCTAGTCTCCGCCCGATGTGAGCCACTTATGAGATCTGGAGAAACAACCTTTGGCCTGTCGGATGAAAAGTTTTTGTCGGGGGACTTGCCCTTACACCTGTGGCTTGTCTACACCCAGAACTTACTCTGGCTCGAACCTCATGGTCCTCATCACACGGCGGCCCACCATCTACTTGGCGAAATTGAATCGATTGCCAAAAAGCACAGTATTGAGTGGCCGAGTCTTCGCTTGAGCCGGACTCTTCGGACAACTAAGCGCGCATACTACCGTTCCCATTAACCGGTAACATGACCACCCTAACGGATAGCCAAATAGCATTCTGGCACAGGAAACCAACATGAAAACCAACTTCTCTGAGGCGTTCTTGACATTCGATCCCGATAGAATCAAGGGTGTCGATACAATAGAAGGCATGCTAGCACTTCACGAGAGCACAAGGGGTTTTTCTCCGGATGAATCTACGTTCCTCATAGCCTCTTACCTGATCGCAAAGTATCCGCTTTGCGGTACACAGCTCATGCATCTCGTGGCCAATCACACAGAGAATGAGATACTGCGGTCATACGCAAACAACTTCATCGAGGCGTTTTCTGCCGAAGTGAACAGGCTAAGCCCGGGTCCCGAGGAACCTAAATCCGGCGTAGAATAGGCTAAGATGTTCGACCTGGCATGCTACGCGGAGAAATCCCAGGAAAGAGGTGGAGCGCAAGAAGGCATCCAGTTTCTGACCCCTTGGGTGCGAAGCCATTGCCTTTACAAGGGGATTGCATGTTGAGTTACACAAGTATCCACATCACGAGTATCGGACTCATTTGGGTTGTCCTCTCGGCGTGTTCGAAGCCGGAAGTAACTATCGAGAAGATGTCTACCCGGGAGATCAATGAAAGGCTGGCTGTTTATAATCGGGACGGCCTTGGCGAGCTAACGCCCTCCGAACGAGGTGAGACTCCTCTTGTCTCTTCCGCCGAGGCGGACCGAATGGATGATGAGTTACAGAAGCGCGCGGCCCACTCCATCAAACCCTTTGTGGAGATTTGGAAGACGGAAAGACGGGGTTGGGTTAGAGCATATTCATTGATGTACCTTTGGTCGCCGCCTGAGTCAGAGCGCCCAATCGTGAAGGAATTGATTCGAGAAGTCTTACGCGACAACATCCCAAGGATATCGGCAATGGGTGCCCATAACGCTTGCGTGTTGATGAAGAATGGGTACTTTACGTATGACGACTCTGAACTCAATCGGTGGATTATCGATGCAATAGAGTCTGAAAACAACAAATCAGCACGGCACCTGTACTTCATGGCGATCGATAGTGCTTTACGCACCGATCAATCCTTAAGCATTCCCCAGGTCAGGTCCTCTGCGATTGCGAAGTTCGTCCAAGAAGGTGTCAAAAAGGGTACATGGAAGAACGAGCTCTCGCAAAAACATGCCGTAAAGCTAGATGAGATGTACAGAAAATTGAGGGTTGAGAATACAGGTTCGGGGTTGTCCCCTGAACCTAAGGTTCGTTAGTCCGAATCCGGCGAAGACCGGTAGCATGTGGACCAGGTACATGAATGAAAAGCTGATTCAAGTAACACAAGAGGCTATCAGCGAAGCCGAGAGAGAACTATTCGCTCGACCGAGGGTCAACATCATTTTTGAGAAACTAGATGAATTGGTCCAGGCTCGAGACTGGAGTACCTACGCTTTCCTCCTATGTAGCTACCAGAAAGAGGCTTTGCAAGGGGATCAGGCGAATGAGTGGTTTGAGCGTGCCCGGGGACTCGCCGATGAACCAGATTTCGGCCCCACCTCGGAAAGGATTTTCCTCGCAACTCGGGTCATGAAACTGCATAGTCTCGGTTCCTTGCACGGAGTACCCGTCACGATTCCAAGGCAAGCCGCGCTCCTGCTTGTAGATCATCTGCTGCAACCTTTTGAGGTTGATTTTGATCTGTGGGAATCAATCTTGGACTCCGCGTGCAAGATAAGAGGATTGCTTGCAATCAAGACAATGCTTGGAATCGAGCGTCAAGAGCCTTCTTTGCGAGCCCAGGAACTCCTAAAGAAGTATTCAGGCACTTACCCAGGTGTTTACGTGGGCGAGGCTCTTGAGTGGAACCCTCAAAACGCAAATCCCGACTCTCTTTGAGGTTCAGGTGGGTGCTGAATTGAGTTAGAGTCCAGGTCGTACGGTGAAACTCTTGCCAGATCCCCTTTTCTTTCCAGATTTGAATTTCAGGGTCTACAATGAAGAAAATGAGGGCTGAAGTCAACATGTCTAACGAAGATTTGAAGTCGAAGGTATTCCGTTTGATCAAGCTGGCCCTCTTGCTGGCCGCCGTGTATGGCTTGGGGGCATACAAGGGAGCACGCAACGCCGAGCGTCGAATTGCGGAAAGCTTTGCCCAGGCCGTCGTCCTACGAGACACGATTCCACCTGACTACCCTCGGGGCCTTCGCGAGGTCCATGAAAAGTTTGGCA
>CAZBXR010000007.1:0-46063 GCA_964496145.1 uncultured Chthonomonas sp.
CACAGGATCGCTCCCGAAAAGCCGAACCGGTCGCGGCGAACCCGCCGCGATCATCATCTCCACGATGCGGACATAATCCGCCTCCGGCGAATCGCTCGGCGCGTGCTCCGAGGCATGCATCGCCCATTGCAACGGGATCGCGTTGTAGCTATCTTTCACATCGTCTAACGGAGGCGCGTGCCGAAGCAAAATTTCCACCGAAGCAGGAATCCCCGCAAAACAGGCCGCGTGGAGCGGCGTTCCGGCGCTATCATCTCGGTCCTCGTGAGAGAACCCTCCCGCAAAGTGAGCCTCAATGAGCTCAGAACGCCCCGCCCAAATCGCGCCCGCAAGCGATTTACGCTGAAATGTCGTCAACTCTCGGTGGTGTGCGCGCAGACGCGTCGCTTCGTCCACGTCCCCGCGCCAACACGCCGCAAGAAGCCTCTCGGCCTCGGTCGGCGCATATTCACCAGGGAGTTCGTATCCACGTTCGAACGCCAGAGAACGGGCCCTTAGCCAGTCCGCAGAAGAGTCTGGATCGGCCCCTGCCGAAAGGAGTCTGTTGATGATCTCCTGAGACCGTCCTCTCTTCATCGCGTGAATAAGCGCGTTCGGATTGTGGATATCGGGGCCAAATTCCAGCAATAAGTTCAAACCGGTCATATCCTCTCGGTCGAGCATCCTGATAACAGCGTTCGTGTTCTCAAACTTCGCCCCCGCCTCCAAAAGAAGCCTCAAGCACGAATGATCCGAGATCTCGGTAGCGTGGTACAACGACTCGCCATCGTCTGGATTTGCCCCCGCGTTGAGCAAGAGTTTTGTAGCCTCCGCAGAGCGAGTGATTCCGCTCGCCGCATAAAGCACCGACAGGTTGTATTCGGGATAGCTCGGGTTGACATACCGAGTGTCGGGGTCCGCTCCCTGCTCAAGTAGAAACTGGATCGTCGCCGCATATTCGGCGGGGCGATCGGTGCCAAAAGGCGACGCGCAGGCGTAAACAATCGCCGGAAGCTTTAAATCGCCAATGGGGTCCTGCACATGCCCTGTCAACTGCGATTTCAGAGCGGACATATCCAAAGCGACAGCGGCACAGGCCGCCGAAGCGTTGGCTAACCGTGGATGCAGACCCATAGCTCGCCGGGCATCGCGGGCATGTTCGCCCCCTCGAATTCCGTGTTCGACGATCTGCACCACTTTATCGAACGAGGCTCGAGAGACTCGAAGTTCTTCGAGGCGCTCCACGAGCTTTGGCCAACTGGCAAATCCATACTCGTTCGCGAGTTGAAACTGCGCGTCGTGCAGGCGGGCGGAGGGGTTGTGAGCGCGAAGCTCGCGCAGGAGGTCTTTGGCTTGCGCCTTCAGATGTTCAAGGTTAGGTTGATCTGGTAGTTGTCGTTTCATATAGCCGAACTTGCTCAATGAGTCCGCGGCCTACTCCTCGGACACAAGGTCGGTTGTATGGGAAACGTGAGATCAATCAGGTGGGTTCAACCCTTCCCGTAGGCCAGGGTGCGTCCTGCGCGCACGAGAAGGATTGTATCACAAGATTCTTGAGATCGAACGACTATTTCTTCGGAGGTTCGCCGTGCCACTCTACATCTAAGCCACGCGCAATGAGGTGCTCGTGAAGTTGGCCCAGGTGGCCATGAATATGCCGGAGACTGAGAATAAGCAGTTCAACCCGGCTCACCCCGGGGTACCACGGGAATCCGCACGTGGGCGAATCCAGATCGAGCGCGTCGATGCGCTCATCGATCTCGGAAAGGATGAGGTCGGTAAAGTCCAGCAACTCTTGACGGGTGTACGGGGTCACCTCGTCCACTTCGCCTTCGATGATTGCCCGATCATTGTGGGCCTTCTCCCACGGCTTCCACGATTTCATGTCTTCGTAGAGGTAGAGGTGGGCATAGCCTAGAGCGTGATAAGCGATTCGCCAATAGGTCCGAGGGTGTTCGCCCCAGGTCCAAAGATCATCGGGAGTGACCTCAATGGCCTGCCGCATCATTTTCATGGCGGCAGTGTGTTGTCGTTTCAAAGCAAGCCGAATATCCATCGCATAGTGTAGACGCTCGTCTATATGAAGAGGTCACAAGGAAAAACCATTTTCGTCCGATTGGGCCTCCTGCCCCACCTCATGCCTAGGAATTCTAGAACGAATTGCACACCATTCGGTTTGAACCTCAGGAATTGTCGGTGGTTCGTCTCAAACCTAATTGCACCAAGTCAGACCACCTGAGATGGGCAAGAAGAGCAAGAGGAAGTCGTCAAGTTTGGGAACAGGGATTCTATTACAATTAGTAATATATTATTGCAACCCAAAGAGCTTGCCTTCCCCAGATTAACCATGAAGTCACCAACTTGCGCAAAAATTCTAGCCTCCGCGCTAGGCGTGTTTTTGTTCTTAGCTCCCAGTGCTGGTCAAACACCAACTTCACCGATCGATCAATATCGGCTAGCCATAGAGCACTACAATCGTAATGAGCACCAATTGGGAGCAAAAGCCCTCGATACGCTTACATTAGATCAGATTCGGCAGAGCCTCAATACAAACAGTGTTTACGATTGTGCGTGCATTTACGCGCTGGCTGGTGACTCTGAGAAAGCACTTTCTCTTCTTCGATTCCTCATTTTTGATCGCCTCTATTCGGATGTGAATCACCTAAAGACTGACCCTGATCTAGATGCACTTCGAGGGCTGGTCACTTGGACGGAGCTCATGTTGAAGGCGGAAGACAACCTTCGCACGCTACCAGCTCGCACGATGGGCTATGTGAAAACCGAGCTAGAAAAGGCGAAGGAGATCCTCTCAAAGGACCAGGGTGCCCTGTGGGGGGATTCCATCTGGAACGACAAGCTCCTCATTCTCAGTGCGTCGAACTATGTATATAGCCTTCGCAGGTTTCCTGGGAGCAGACTTGACCCAACCGGAATCTACTGGGCAAGTGTTCCGGCAGGCACTTTCAGTTCCTCGAACGCCGTACAATCCTACCAAGGCCGGGAGTATGCGGTGGTTCTGGTGAGTTACCTCGCCGATCGATCAGCTACGATCATCCATGAACTTTTCCACGTCCTCCAGTTTTCCCAGAGGAAGTTCAACGGCTTGGAAGTTGCCTATCTCGATGAGCCGGAAGCGCGAATTCTGCTTCGAGCTGAGTATCAAGCCCTCCGCAATACTCTTACAGCCATAGAGAGGAAAGAGCCGATAGATCAGATTGTCTTAGCCCTTCAAGACGCTCTGTACTTCCGTAAACAGCGACAGCGGATCTATGCCAAGAGTCTCGCAACTGAAATCGAGCTTGAGACCCTGGAGGGGGTGGCAAACTACACGGGGTACAAGCTCTCTTCTAGCGAGAACAAGATTCAGCTTGCACTTGCCGAACTGAACAAGCGAGAATCGGCCAAATCGTACACCCGAAACTTTCCTTACGCGACCGGTCTTGCCTACGGAATGATTCTCGATGCCCTGGGAATCCGATGGAGACGATCCGCCGGTGACCTATACGACTTCACCAAAATCGTAGACGAGGGCTTGAGGGGTTTCGCGAGACACAAATTGGATGTCCCGGCGGCAAAGTCCAGAACTAACTATGACAACATTGTCGACCAGGAGACAGTCCGCAAGAAAAACTACGAAGAGCTTCAGTCTGCCTTACGCCAAAAATTTGTTGTGAGTCCGACGCTCTCGGTGACTCTGAGTGCTCCCAACTACACCCAGACGACCGATATTGACGCTACGGCTGCACTGAAAGGTGTTGGAACTGTCTTCAAGTTCATTAGCGGAAAAAATGACTCAGATGCAAAGAACTTCGGCAGTTTTGTCTCAATCAGGTTGGAGAAACCAACCTCGGGAGTATTGCGCAAAGATGACGGCACGACCTTCGTTTTTGGAATGCCATTCCGGGTCGAAGGAAACAAAATCATCGGAGAAGATTATGAGATTACGCTCGCTCCAGGCTGGACTGTGAAGCAGGTCAATGCCAAGGGAGACCATGCGATAGTCCGAGTCGGACAATAGTTTTTGCCGAACCCTTCGACCGGGACGATGATCGATCAACTCGTTTCGTCCCGGTGAAACAATCGATTGATTTTTAGTCTCTGCTCCTCCGACGTCGACTGATGACAGCGATGCCCAATGCCAAGGCCCCCATTGTCGCGGGTTCAGGAACAGGAGTCGCCACCGTGAACCCGATCTGTCCGTTAAAAACGTGCAAATCGACGTCGCGGAGTTGACTATAGACTCCCGAATCGGTGATCTGCCCCAGCACAAATCGACCGGTTCCCCCCGGATTCAGCCCCATCATGGTGTAATTCACCCCGCCAAATCGCTCCATACCCGTGTAGTCGTGGTTGGGCAAAGAACCAAGGAGAACGGATGTCCCCGTGCCTGGTGTGTATTCATAAAGTCGGTCCAAATTGTGCTCGGTGAACCAGATTTTGCCGTTCGGCATGGGTACCCCTGCGTTTGCGCTCCCGAAGACGCCCATGGCCTCACTAGAAATCGGGTTGAAGTTCGTCGGGTTGATCTCGGTGTAATAGGCCCCGGCTGGCAAAGCCGCCCCCACTGCAAAGAGTCTGTTGCCGACAAAGAACGGAGAACCGTTCGGATAGTTGTCAGGCGCGCCGAGTCCAATTTGCACGAAGTGAGGGTTCGCACCAAAAGCATCGTCGAGACGCCAGAAATGGCCACCGCGAGACCCAATGACATCTCCCCCCTTCGCACCACCGTTCATGTTTCCTACCGTCACGCCTTGTGGAACAGTGGTGAGCCCCGTCACATACATGTTGGTAGAAAAGACCTCAATGGCGCCAGTGAGCGTGAAGCGGTAGAGATCGGAGGTCGAGCTGTTTTTGAGCTGAGTGGCAAAGAACGTTGGCTGGGCTACAGCAAGCGATGATGCAAGAATTCCAGCCGATACAAACGAACAAAGTAAAGAATGTTTCATCAACATCGATGATACGAGGGCCTCTTGCTTTTGCCTGTGATCTTCATCACAAGCTCGGAATTTTGGCTCGGCGGTCTTCCTTCGAAATGGCAGAGAGGACTCAATTTGTCGCGCCGCCGCCCCGGACCGGGACGTCCCGGGAGCACCGGGACGGGCGGGGGTCAGACCAAAACAGCGAAGGCCGCAGGCCGGAGTCCTAGAAAAACGGGGGTGGGGGCAAGGCGCGGGCAAAATTTGGCCTTTCTCGCCCGATCAAAAACAACGCGCATTTTCGCAAATGGACACTTCACAATAGGATCAGGAACTCCCACCATGGATCCATACTTTTTCCTTCAAATCACTCCAGAAATCCTCGGTGCCCATCGCCAATCGCGAGTCGAAGCCCTGAAGAAAGCAGGAGTTGTCGGACTCGTGGACGCGCTGCTTCCGGAGGAGTTTGTCGACGGCTACGCGGATCGCGCCTTGGCCGCACCCGACTGGCTGGGATTCTGGGTTTTGAAGGGCGGAGAGGTGATCGGATCGGGTGGCTATAAGTCGGCCCCCGTCGACGGGGTTACCGAAATCGGTTACGGCATCCACCCCGAGTTTTGGAGCAAAGGCGGCGACCGCTCTTTGCGACCGGCTCGTCTCCCATGCTTTTTCCCTCGGAGCGACCACGGTTCGAGCTCACACCCTTCACGAGGGAGTCGCTTCGCAAAAGGTTTTGACCAACAACGGGTTTGAATACGTCGGTGACTTCGACGAGCCGGAAGACGGAATCGTCATGCGATGGGAACGATCCTAGAACGCTACGAATTTGCAAACTGGATCGAATCATTCAAGGCTGGCAAATGGCTCTCCTAGCCGCCATCCCCCCTCACTCTAGACAGAAATCCCCCCAATCATTCCACTTTGAACTTATTCGAAGGGGAAATCCAAGGGTAACATTCCCTCGTCATGGATGGTCAGGCTCCCCAAAAATCTGCAGTCTGGCACGCCAGCCTTTTTGGGCAATTCACGGTATCGAATGCCCGAGAAACCCATAAGAGGTTTGAATCAAAACGCGCCATTGCGCTCCTTGCGTATTTGATCATCCATCCCGACGGCCAACCCCGAGAGGCTCTGGCCGACCGCCTGTGGCCAGAGGCAGACATTGTCGCCGCCCGAAACCGGCTGAAGCAGACCCTCGCTGCGCTGAGAAGACTCCTCGAACCCCCCGGTGAAGAAAGCGGTTCCGTCCTCGTTGCAGATCGAGTCACGATTGGCATTCAACCCGGGGCAATCTCCAGCGACTACGGCGACTTTTTGGCTGCTTTCAAAGCGGGTGACGATGCTCGAATTCAAGAGATTGCTTCTCGCGAGTTTCTCCCCGGCATTTACGATGAGTGGCTCGATGACGTCAGACTTTGGATCGAATCCAATTCCCACAACCAAAACTTCGTTCCGCAGTTAAATGTCCACCCCGCCACCCAGATTCCCGTTCGCGAGCAAAAGCAGGCTCAAACGATCCAGATTCCCCGGAGGGTCACCAACTTTTATGGCCGAGATGGAGAAACCACCGCGGTCTTGGAACAGCTCCGGGTCAACCGTTTTGTCACGATCACGGGGATCGGGGGGATCGGAAAGACCCGGCTGTCTCTGAACGTTGCCGAACATGCCGACTTCGCAAACATCGCGTTCGTCTCCCTGGCCGAAGTGGATGACCCGTCGCAGCTTCTCCAGACGATTCTCAACTCCCTTGGTTTTTCAAAATCGGGCCAGCAAACTCCGCTCGAAACACTCGCCCAACTCAACCGAAGCGAAAGCCATCTCATCATTCTCGACAACCTAGAGCAGTTAGCAGGGCCCGAGACAGCCAAGCTGCTCAGTGCCCTCCTCGAGATGTGCCCCTCCACCAAGATTCTTGCCTCGTCGAGAATTCCTGTGGGCATCGATGGCGAAACCTACTTTCCTCTCTTTCCCCTCCCGGTGCCGCAAGAGAACCAGACCCTGGCAGAGGTCGCCAACCTACCAACCACGAGGCTGTTTGTAGACCGCGCGCGCAAGTCCCGGGCCGATTTTCAAATCACGGAACGCAACTTTGAGCCCCTCAAGAGTCTTTTCCAAAAACTAGGCGGCATGCCTTTGGCGATTGAGCTGTGCGCAGCGTGGTCCCACGTTCTCACGCCCTCCCAAATGATCGCCAAGCTGGAGAGCGATGACTCCCTTCTGGTCTCAAAACGGAAGGATGTTCCCGACCGACAAAGGTCGCTCCTGGACGCTTTTGCGACTACAACATCGCTCCTTACGCAGGAACAGCTTGATCTTCTCATTCAATTAAGCGTTTTTCGCGGCGGGTGGAGCATCGAACTGCTGAATGCCGTCACCGGCGGACAGGATTCCCTTGACCTAGTGAGCGAACTCACGCGGGCCGCCCTGGTCATTGCCGAAACTGACAACTCTGAACTGCGATTCTCCATGTTGGAGAGTCTGCGACAGTTCGCTGAGAGCCTCCCTGATGAGAGATCACTGAAAGCGAGTCTCCAAACCAACCTCTTCGAACTCTTCCTCGACCTCTCAAAAAAGACCTTCAAATCTGCGCCAGAGCCCAGATTTCAGATCGAGAATGAATTTGGGTGGAGCCAGTTTTGGAACCTTGAATGGGACAACCTGAGAGCATCGGTCACCCATGCGTTAGCGGCCGGGCGCCACGATGAAGTTTCCCATCTGATGTTCAATACCGAGTGGTACTGGCGAATGTATAGCCGCGAATCCGAGGTCGTCTCGTGGCTCCATCAGGTGGTCGAAAACCAGAACGCTCCCAAGGAAGCGAAGCTGAGAGCCGAAATCCTGATTGCGTACCACACGGGAACAAAAGGATTCGGACGGTTGCTTGAGCTACTCCCTGAGTCGGAAAGCGCCGATGATCTCCTTCGGGTTTTTCATCTCTACGCGGCTTCGAATCAGCTCGCGTTCTATCGAAAGTGGGATCAGATTGAGATCTACGCCAGCCAGGCGATTCCCATTGCGATTCGCATCGGCGAGTACCGGCTCGCGGGGAAATCTCACCACAATATCGGAATTGGCTACCAATTGCGCGGAATGTCCGAAGAGTCGGTGTTCCACTTTGACCAGGCAGAGAGACTCATAAGGAAGGCAAACCGAATTCACGACCTCCTCTCGCTTCTCTATGACCGAGCGTACCGAGCCACGAGTATCGGAGAACTTGAAACCGGCATCATGCTCTTCAAGGAAGTCATTGACCGGCAACACCAAACAGGCGATCAAAAGTTGATCTCTCGTTGCTACAACCTTTTGGGGACGACCTACCACCGTTCGGGCAAGTGGACGGAAGGGAACGCGGCCCTCGCAAAATCCATCGAGATTTACACCGGAATGCAGGATCTGGGAGGGGCTCTCTACCCTCTCTGGAACCTGGGTCTTTACCTTCCTGCTCTCGGAGAGTTTAGGATCGGGGTCCCGCTTTTGGCCGCCTCTATCCATATCTGGGAGAACATTTTGGGCCTCGAACTCTCGCCGGAAGAGAAGGTGGAGGTGGAAAACATGGTAACCGCCGCCGACGAGAGCATTGGTAAAGAACTCCGCCTCGCGCTCGAACGAAAAGGGCGCAGCATGAGCCTTTCTGAGCTCAACGAATTCGTGAACACTGCCCTCCAACGGGGTCACCTCGACTTCGAAGAAAGCACCGTCGCAAGAGTTTTTTAAACTTTTTTTGCAGGGTTTTTCCTTCCCTTACGATCTCCTTACGATCCGTTTCTATGATGGTGGGGTTGATGCGAATTCTCTAGTCCGCATCTTTAAGAAGGAACTACCCAATGAAAATGAAAACACTTACTTCTTGCTGGATTGCCATCCTCGCCATCGCACTCACCTCTGGTGCTCAGGCCTCGTTCACTCCATCGACCCTCGTCACGACCGTGGCGATAGCCGCCCAAGAAAACGCCAACCCGGCCCCCAAGCTGGAGAAGGTGACGCTCGTGAACATCAACTTTGGAAACAATGCCAGCTTGGTCGTTAAGGACTCGGACAACAAAGAGAGAACCATCCTCGTGAGCCCAAATGCAAAGTTGTTCAACGACCTCGCCACCGGATCGCTCACGAAGTTCGCGCAGAATGACCTCAACAAGTTCATCCACATTCAGACCCAGAAGATCAACAACATGGTGACGGTAACCAAGGCCTGGGACCCCGAAAGCTACACCAAATGGGTGAATGAGCATAACGGAATGCGCAATGGCCAAGTGAGCGGCCTCTACGCGAAGGCCCTGATCATTGGCGACCACCAGTACCTCATCACCGACAATACTGAGTTCGTGGTCGCCGGCAAGTCCGTCGCCCGCAAAAAGCTCGAAGGGATGCCTGTCCTCTGGGTGAAGTGCACAGTGAAGAACGGGGTTGCCATCGCAGACCGAATTGCAGACACATCGGATTCGCTCGGGATCGTGGTGCAAGGAGACTCTACGCGTCCGAAATCAAATTCTCGCCCTCCCTCAACGGGTACTGGTGGCGGAAACCAAGGAGGATCGGGGGTTTCTCCAACCGAGCGATCCAACAGCGGCCGCCCAGTGTCCACGGGGGACGGCAAGGGCTCTCCTACAGAGCGACCCGCAAAGGGTGAAAGGCCCAAGTCCACGGGAACAAAATCGGCCTCTCCCACCGAACGAGCCGCCCAAGCGAAGCGCGGATACAACGTGATCATCACGTTCACGATCACCGATCCGAACGACAACCCGCAGGGAAATGAACCCGCAGAAGTAGCCGAAGCCGCCGCCAGAGAGGTGGGTGTTCACGACGATACCGTCGAGGTGTACGGACTCCTCAAGTTCAACAACACAAAGCGCTGGGAAATCAAGCGCGAGAACGCAGAAAAGAACAAGAAGGTAAGGAACGAGAGAGTCGAGCCGAAAGATGGCGGCCTCCCCGCGTTCCTCGTTACCTCCGAAACGCTGAAACTCACTGGGTTCCTGAAGGATCGGGACGTCATGAGCAAAGACGATATGCTCTACGATGTCAACCTCACCCTGAACCTGTTTGAACTGGCCCAAGGCGAAGCCAAGGAGTTCAAGACCAACGGCGGAAAGGCGACTCTGACGATCAAGGTGGTGCCGAAATGAGGAGAGGGCTACGCCTGCACCTCATCGTTCTCGCGGTGGCTTGCTGCGGAGCCGCCCTCGCGCAAACCATCACTGAGGCTGAAAAGAAGCGATCGGATGAGCTTTGGGACAAGCTCATGACGGCGATTCAGCCTCACCGAAGCAGTCTTGAGAGCTGGTCCGTGGAGTTCGATGACAAGAAATGGTATGCGCAGAACCGGGTCATGCCCTCAACACAAGCCGAATACATCACGCTCATGAACGACCTAGCTCAGATTGAAAAGATCATCACGAGCGACACCTTTGCTGGAATCAAGGGCTACTGGGGCCGAGACGACGACATCATCCAACGACCTCAAAACTGGTTGGAAATCTGTCAAGCACGGGTCGAGATCAGCCAGCGGGTTCTGAAAAGAGAGCTCTCGCGCATCTTGATGCCCCAAATCCTGCCCATCAAGGGCATGGTGGAAAGCGTTCGCGACTTCGACGGTTGGGGTCTGAGTGAAGAGGGGTTGGCCGTCGTGATGGGCAACCGTGGGCCGATTCGCAAGAAGACCTATGAAAAGGTCGCGGGGCTGATGAAAGCGGTGCAACTTCCTATGGAAGGAACCACCGTGGACGAGCTCGAAAAAGCGTGTGATGAACTGGTGGCCGCAGCCCAACTCGCGGCTACCAAGGCAAAACCTTCGGCGACCGCCACGATCTCGTCCATCGTGGCCCCTCTCAAGCAAAGATGGGCTTCGGGCGCTTGGAAAGATCGAAAAATCACGAAAGTGAACACCGAATCTGCCTCCTGGAAGATCACCAAGAATGCGCTCGGCACCCCTCTCTATCGCACATGCAGCGTCGTCGTCCAGTTCAAAGTGGCCGGCTTCGCGTACCTCATCGAGTACAGCACTCAAATCAAAGAAGAATACAAAGGCAGCGGCAAATACCAATATGTCACTTCCAATTTCTCCCCTGACTATAGGATCGTAAAATCATGAAAACACTCATTCCATTCGCCATTCTTTCTCTCCTCGCCCTCTCGGGTTGCGGTTCGGGCGATACCGCCCAGAAAACAGAAAATGCACCGGCTCCGGCTCAAGATCAACCAGCATCGACGGCCAGCGGCACTTCTTCGAAGTTCACCGAGGCGGATTTGCACATGCCGTTCTATCCTGGCGCGAGAGTCAGCGATGACGAAAGCATGGTGGTCAAAACTCCGAGGGAGCACTCGATCTTGGCGATCTTTTACACCAAAGATTCGGCGGCCCAAGTCAAGGAGTTCTATGAATCCAAGGTGCCCGGCCTGAAGTTCAACGGCTTTAACGGGAAGGACACCGAAACCATGATTGGTGAATCCAAGGCCTCCGACGGCGGCAAACTCGGCATCACGATCATGCAGAAGAAGGATCAAGACACGAAAATCGCGATCGGTTACGGCAAGTACTGATTCTCGCCTGCTTCGAGCCCTCATGAGATTTCTCATGAGGGCTTTTTTCTTTTGAAATCGAGGGTGAGTAGGGTTCGTCGCTATCTGAATCTAGCGGGGAGGTTGCTCGATCAAAATGACGCTCTCTTGCTCATTCGGGTCGGTTCGGGCAATGATCGCCACCGCCTTTTCCTCGGTTGGATTAAACGGGCGATGCGGGACCCCAGCGGGGATGTAAATGTAATCCCCGGCGGAGACCCGGTCAAGGTGCTCCAGGTTCGGGCCGTGCTCAAATTCGGCCGTGCCCTCCAACATGTAGATGGCGGTCTCGTGGCTCTCGTGGTAGTGCGCTTTTGCTTATGCCCCTGGCGGCATCACCAGCATGTGCATGCAGATGGCTTCCGCCCCGACCGATTCAGCGGAAATCCCGCTGAAGTAGTCAAGCCCTTGCTTGCCGTGAAAGGCGTCTGAACTCCGGACGATTTTGCAAGACTTCATGGAGTCAATATACCGACCCGCGTCGGTTTCAAACACCTTCCACTAGCCTGCCTTAGGACGAAAGAGAGGCTGGGACTCTAAGGATGCTTGACAGTTTTAGAATCGAATGCTCCTTGCCTCGACGGAACCAAACATGACGAAAAAATCGTTCTGACCAACATAGTGACTCTCTGATGCGATACCTATGGTTCATCCTGTCTCTTGCCCTGTGTCTGGCCCTCCCGATTGGATGTGCTTCGACAATCACCCAGTCCATCTCGCAGAGTCACGTCGCGGCGAACGAACCTCCGAAATCTGACTTCGATGCCCTGCTGCAAAGGGACTTGACGAAGTACTTTGCAGGGGGTTCTGGCAAGGGAGCGACGGTCCAATATGAGCTTTTGCGTCAGGGGCCGACGCAATCAGGCATCAGCTATCCAAAGTACTACTTGTGGGTGAAGGTTTCTCGCTCCGGGAGGCTAGTCAACGAGGGTGCTGTCCGATGTGCAGCCATTGATAGACTCCGGTTCGAGGTGACGGACTTTGTTGCAAAAACGACGCTCTTGAGCAATCTCGGCCAGGCCAAGATGGTTTTTCCCGCCCCCGTCTGCGACAAGATCGCGTTGAAGATGAAAGGGTGAGCGGCGGAAAGCTGAAAGGTGGTGGTCGGTATAGGATTTGAACCTGAGGCTCACCCCGCGTCATCACGAAGAGGTGATTAAGAAGTGCCATGGAGCGTCTTCCCAAGAGGAATCAAGAGCTAGAGTGCTTCGGGCCAAGCCTCACTGTCAGGCAATTCTTTCACCTCCACGGGTTTTCCCTGTAGGGCAAATTGACAATATGGAGTCAAGGCGCATTACCCATCTCTATCAACTGCCTCGCATTGGTCGTGATAATGAAGAATAGCCGACCATAAAAAACTAGCAACCAGTCAGAATAACCTGGAACTTCTGGACAGAATCCGACCTTATAGGCTAGGCAGGCGCCCACATTGAACGGACCATCATAGTCTGGGGTTGGCCATATAGCGTCGAATTTCTCTTTGTTCTCGGTTCCCGCATATGCCCACCACTGGTACTCAGAATTTGGGTCAAGAACTTCCTCTTGGTGATGATAGTAAAGTCCTCTCACGATCCACGAGAGGCCTGCGAGTATTCTTTCCGCTTGTGCGTCAACCGTTCGTGCAACACGTACAAGGTCCCCGTACTGGGAAACTATCGGAACCCGGGACAACGATCGGAGCATCTTCTTTGCGGGGGGAAGCTTTCCAGCACGCTCTGCCGACCGCTTCATTGTCTGAACCATCGTGTGCAATTCTGGGAGTGTCCCTGTCTCAACGCGAATGGCGAACATGTCGCGTAAATACTCGTCATCCTTCGACTTTTCCGTGTTGCACCGGTGACATGCGCTTACAATGACCGGGTTCGTGGAAGCTACAAGCAGGCTCCTTGCAACGACATGATCACGAGTCGATGCCGCCCCCCCACAGTAGGCACATTCTTTAGTCACTTGGCTCTTCACGACGCACTTCACTGAGACAGAACTATCTCTCGTTTGCACTTCGCTTCACCTCACGGGCAACGGGCAACACAAGCACTGCTGTTAGTGTGCCGCAGACTTCGAGATTAATCATTAGGCGCGTGGAGCGGCTTTTCCAGGTCTGTGGCCACGCCCTTCACCTCTTCTACAGATTCTCCCACCAATCTGAACAACTTGAGGTCACTCATTGGCATCGCCGAATAGTTTCTTTGACTGTTCCTGTAGCTCGACCCAGATTGCGTACTCTGCGTCGTCGATTTCTATGGACACGTCGTACTTGCGATCCCATCGGCTAGCTGTTTTGTCAACGACATTAAACTCAACAATCCTTGCGCTTGGACAGCGCGAGTAATAAGGGGCGAGGGCCTCATTACAGATCTCAACTTCGTTGCTTGGCCGGGTCCAATCTCCCTCTGTGACTGTCGTCCCCATTATCTGCACTTGTATCTTCATTCAGTTCCTCCGAGCAGGTCTAGCAGACCTCTTACGATCCTCAGTTCCACCGTTCGCAGATCGGCGTCAATCTCCTTCAGCGTGCGGCGTGACACGTAAAACACACAGTTGAAGTTGATTATACAGCCGATCTTGTCCTTGGATCAATGCATCCACGCGACCAGGCATCCAGGCATCGGGAACGTGTGGCATGACGACCGTTTTGAACAACTCAATATAATCCACCTCGGGGGGGCTTGAAGTCTCTGAGTTACCCGTCGTAATCATATTCAATGTTCTTGCCTCGGCTCTTGATGACGGGCTCGGCTTCTGGGTCATAGTAAGCGTTCCAACCGAAGAATTTGACCCGTTATGAAATCGCTGGAGGGCTCCCCCCAATTGCTTGAAGTCGTCGCTCAATGCTTGTTGATAGATTCCCATGCCGGACACCGTGGGTTAGAACACCGGCAAAACTGCCCTTAAGGTCGCAAACACTAGAGTGTGAAACCGTAAGACAGCTCACCCGCAAGGTTCAGTATACAGGAGTCATGAACGCAGGGCTTTGATTTCAGAATCGGGGATTTCGTTGATGAAAAGATTCCGGGATTCGCTGACGGGAATTAGGGATAGAATTTGAACCTACGACCCTCCCGATGAATGGGGATTCTCTACTGGCGTCTCAATCAGTTCGGAGATTGCTTTATGAGACTTCCAAGCTTTGATTTGTCGCTCTCGGGCGTAAGCTTCTGATCTGGATGAATAAGGCTCTTTGTACACGAGGACCCAAGGACCCTTCCCGCGAGTTGAAACAGTTTGACCTGAGTTGTGCTCATCGACACGCCCTTCGAGTCGTTCGGTCGAACCGGTGTAGTACCTGCCAGAAGTCAGGCTTTGAAGGATGTACACCCACCACATACTTAGGAAATGGTGGTCGGTATAGGATTTGAACCTACGACCCTCCCGATGAATCGGGATGCTCTACCAGCGTCTCAATCAGTTCGGAGATTGCTTTATGAGACTTCCAAGCTTTGATTTGTCGTTCTCGGGCGTAGGCTTCTGATCTGGATGAATAAGGCTCTTTGTACACGAGAACCCAGGGACCCTTCCCGCGAGTTGAAACAGTTTGACCTGAGTTGTGCTCATGGACACGCCCTTCGAGTCGTTCAGTAGAACCAGTGTAGTACCTGCCAGAAGTCAGGCTTTGAAGGATGTACACCCACCACATGCTGAGGAAATGGTGGTCGGTATAGGATTTGAACCTACGACCCCCTCGGTGTGAACGAGGTGCTCTACCACTGAGCTAACCGACCTTGTTTTAGTTTTCGAGCCCGCAGCGACCTTCCCGATGAATCGGGATGCTCTACCGCTGAGATAACCGACCACGGTTGCATAAAGATACCCGGACCGCAAGGCTCCTTGCGATCCGGGTTCGGGCTCTATCGAAGAGAATTAAGAGGCGCGACGGGCGGCCCGGCGCCGAAGCAAAGCGGCCAGACCTGCACCCAAAGCCACCATCGTGCCTGGTTCAGGAACAGCGTTCAGTTTCATCACGGAAAACTGACCGTTGGGGTTGGATGCCTCGGCGGACGTTTCACTCGCTGCGGTCAGGGCTCTAAAGCTTGAACCGTACCCCGGTGCCGCCGTGGTCACTGCATCAAACGTGATGCTCGACTGCCCGGTTCCCACTCCATGAGAAATCTCTAGGATCAAGGCACCGCCGGTGTATGTGTAAGGAGTTTGGAAGTCGACCTGGACTCCCCAGGGATTGATCGCCGGAGTCAAGGCTCCACCAGGGTAATCCCCTGCCGCGATCGACAAAGGACCCGTCCGAACCGTCACAGCGTTCGAAATGTTGTTCGCAAAAGTAGTTCCGAGTCCCGCGATGCTCGTTGTGGGTGTACCAATCTTGAGGCTCCAGTTGGAATAGCTCAGCGAAGTATTCGTAGGATTTACGAGCAGAGATCCTGATCGGAACGAGATCGACGTGAGCTTTGTCCCGGGAGTGAACCCCGTCAATTGGTCCGCCCCGATGGCAAACTGCATGCGGCGGGCATTGAGGTTCATGATGAAGAAGGATTGTCCATCACCTGCAGCATTCGCGTAGGCGTTGGGTGCGACGACGGATGCAGCAGAGGACAGGGCAGCGACGGAGAGGGCGGTCGCGACGAAAAGAATTTTTGAATGATTCATGAGAAGCTCCTCATCTAGCCTTCAGGACTAGATATTACAGAGTGTAACATGATTCATGCCCTTGAGAACACGACATTCGCCGGGCACCGGCAAATACAGCAAAAATTCGAGGCCCCACCCTCCTGAAACTCTTACTTCTTGCCGCCGAGTTCTTTCGATGTCTCCTCGCCCACCTGCGCCACAAAACCCAGGGTGTCCTTCAAGCGCAGAATCGGCATGTCGGAAAGAGTCATCCCAGGCTTGAACAGCGTGGACTCGATGTTCACCCCGAACCGGATGCCATACATGCCCTGGGAGTCCTTGTACACATAGAAAAACCCGAGCTTTTTCGCCTTGGAGCTGACTTCGCGCACGAGGTTCGCGCTTGGCGCTTCGCTCCCGGTCCACACTTGGGTGTAAGCGTTGTGGGTCTCCCGCCCCATCGTTTTAGAGCTTTTCATCGTGACCAAAACTCGCCGGACCCGGTTTTCGGGATACGTGTAGTCCACGAGAAAGCTGAGGCCTCCCTCCACCTTGCTGTAGTTCAATCCGGTCGCCTTCAGCGCCTGCTCCATCCGCGCTACAGATGGATCGGGTTGTGTGGATTGTGTTTGTGTAACAGGGTCTTGCTGAGCCAAAACCAGAGCGGTGGCGATTGCGAAAACACTCATTGCACATCCTCCTTTCCCGGATTCAATTTCACTTCAAGATCGTCGGATGTGGCTGCGATGATCTCGAGGTACTCCCGCAGGATCTGCCCCTGCGTATCTTGCGGCAAGTCCATCTTGTACCGGAACCGATAGTTTTTCTGGGTCGCAGAGGGGACCTCGTACACAATGCCGCCTATGGCAAATCGGCGCGACATTGTCTCGATCATGAGGGCATCGCTGGGGGGTGTGGGCGAATCGTAGATCAGCCCAAATGCCTCGTGGACAAGGAGGCTATTGTAGTCAAAGGCCGACTTCCGAATGAACACTGTTTGAGCCCGTTTGGGGCCTGTTGGAGTCCCCGGAGTGATGTTGTACCGGAGCTTCCAAAAATCTGGAATGGTTTCAAAAACAAGACTTGCGCCGGTCATCGTCTTCTCCAGAACCGGAACATTGGTCGATACCGGCGGAGTATCAAGGCCGACGGCATGCATCGTGATAAGTAGTGCTGCAAGAGAGTTCATGGGCTTTACGCTAACAAGAATTATTGCACCAGACGGTGCTTGGCATCACCGCTAGTGAAAAGTTTGTCGACAGGCCTGTTTAGAGGTAGGCTGGAGACGAATGCAACCGCTGAGGTTGCAGAAAATTTTTGGAGAAGTCTCAATGAAGATTGTTGTACGAAGCCTCGGTCTCATCGTAAGCTTGTCGTTTGGATTGATCGGATGTGGTGGTGGAGGAGGGGGGGCAGCCCTTACCGGAACCTTTACAAGCACGATCCAGTGGCCCGCGCTCACGCGATCTGCCACCGCACCCCGGACAGCGCGATCTTGCAAGATTACGTACCAACTACCTACTTTCCAGGTGGTGAATACGGTCACCGTGAATCGTGACCCGACTCGATCGGAAGCGTACTCGCAAGTCGTCACGAGCCCCGCGATGGATTCCGGGAGCTACATTATTAGTCCCGCCTTTTTCCTTCTCGCTGATGCGCAGGGCGCGATGGTCGCGACTGGGCTCAGCTCCTCCATGGACCTTTTGCCGGGCGCAGAGAACCCCTCGCCGACCATTTCGATGAATTCGCTTCTCACGAACATTGCTGTGGTCTCCGTATCCCCAGTCACGTTTGGCGGACCTCCTCTGCAGCTCCAGGCCACTGGTCAGCAAGCTTTCACTCCCTTGGTCCTACCCGTGGGTTCTGTCGCATGGCAGCTCATTTCGGGTCCCGGCACCCTCACCCCTGCGGGCTTGCTCACACCCACCGGCCCGGGGACGTTTGTCGTTCGGGCCGAAGTGGATGGCCTCCTCAGCCCCAACACGTCTATTCAAGTTCTTGCCCCCTAGGGCACGTTTGCTGGTTGAAGAGAAGGGGAGCCGAGGCATCGCTTGGCTCCCCATTTCTTGTGCCCGCCTCCACAATATCAGCTACCTAATGGCTATCTAATGCAGGGGTTAGTACTATGAAGCCTGCCCCTGTGGGCACAAAGGTTTAGAGGACGAAAATGAGAAACAGACTTTCTGCAGTTTTATTAGTAGCGGCACTGGTGTGCCAAGGAGCATTTGCTCAAACACGCTCGGCTCGAGTGGGAATGAATGCGAGCAACACAGACTATGCGCTCCCAGGAGGAGGCCTCGTCTTCCCTACCCTCGATGAGTATTCGAACAACGGCGGTGTTCTCCTCGAGAAAGACTTTGACACAACATTTTCGGGGCTGAATCAAGATGGTGAAGAAGCGGTGATGGGCCTCTCCGGTTCAGCGTCTGCTTCGGCAACCTACGGCACGATCCGCACGAGAGCGAGCGGAACCCTCACAAACTCGTTTTACAATTCTGAGAACACGCCTTTCCACAACAGCCAAACCGGAGAGACGGATTATGATGGCGTTCCAGACATCTTCAACATTCAAGCGCAGGCTGGCTGGACCGACAAACTTGCCGCTGGTGGAACCGCAAACAACTACATCAGCACCTGGATCTTCGATGTCACGGGATCGACCTCTGGTTCGTGGGCGTTTAGCTATCTCCAAGTAAAGATTGGCAACAACGATGCTCAAGGCATCTCTTTTTCAGAGTCGACGGTCAACAGACGCGTTCGTTTCTCGGGTTTTGCGATCGGAAACGGTCAAGAGAACATTGACATTTCGGTCTACACAACGTTTCAGCCGCAATCCCAACTAATCTCGCAAGGGGCGACCGCGAGCGGGGCGTCGAACTTCGGCAACACCGTCAAATTTGTCGGCGTGGAACTTCGAGACACGAATGGCAATCTCGTCAACACATCGATCACCAGTGCCAGCGGATACACCTACAACGTGGTCCCCGAACCAGCATCGATGATCGCGCTCGGCGCAGGGCTCGCGGCCCTCATCCGACGCAAGAAGTCTCGCTGATCTGCATCAGTTCATCCACTCTTCCAACCTGCCGATCCTGATCGGCAGGTTGGTATTCTTTGGGGTGGATGCAAGGCACGTTCATACTCACCATTCTCAACATCAAAAGCAGCTATCTCGACAACCTAGAGTTGCCGGCGGCCGAAGATGAGACGCCAGATTGGCTGTATTGGTGGGTCTCCGAGGGTCGGAATCTGCGGGTCAAGACGTTTGCCATCGATCACGATATCCACATTCATAGCTTTGAAGCAGAAGATGTGAGCGCGTCCGATCTGCTTGCCCTCAATGAGAAGAACTATGGCGACGTCATTGCTTCGCACTACGTGTTTGAAATCGAGGACCTGACCGACGAAACTGAATGGAAATCGCTCTTTTCAGAGTCCGGCCTTGAAGCGAAGCTCGATTTGAGAGAGGGACTCCCTATCTTCACGCCTGGGGATGCGGAGTACCGAACTCAAAGCAATCCAGATGAAGACCTATCAATGCCTGAAGTCTGAATCTGCGGAGCTTCTACTTGCGGAGGAACTCTTTCGAGTGGAACCGGTGCGAGTGGTTTCACCGCATCGATCAAAATAGAGCTGTATCGAATGACCCCATCCTGATTCCGTGGGTCGTTATCCCGGGTTCTTCGCACAAACCCCTTCGATTCGTCCCACGGTGTGTAGTGAAACGTCCCGTCCTCATCCCAATACTCAAGAAGTTGTACAGTGAATCCAGCTTTTTCGAACTGGTCCTTCATGGTTTTGTACGTATAGAGCATTTGATGGGTCTCTGCAAGCACCCCCGTCCCACCTGGTTTCACGTAGTCAATGTAGGCTTGGTCTGGAAATAGACCATCAGGAACGGAAACCCTAAAATTGCCGCCCGGCTTTAGGTATTTATAGCAGTTCTTTGCGGCTTGGATGCCAGCTTCAAAGGGAAAATAGACCCAGACGTGTTCACAGTTGATCGCATCGATGGTATCCGGCTGGAAGAATGCATCCCAGTGTTCAAGATTAAAGACATCCAGATAGTCCACCTCGGTACGAATCCAACCTCTCTGGCAGATCCTACCGGCCCCTATCACGATCTTGATCGGTCCCCCGGACGCGATGCGCTTCCGCAACCGAATTGGTCCCACAATTCGATTCCACAAGGCGTGAAGTTTTAGCTTCGAGTCCATAGCAAGGCACGATCTGGCAGACATTATGCCACACGGTGAGAATTGGACGAGTTTTTTCTTAATACGTTGCTAAAAGATGTGGCTTTTTGCCCTTTTCTGATTGGTATCCATGCAAAGAGTGAATGTTCTTATCGTGAGACGAGTGCCTTCCCCACCTCGCAATTCGCATCGTGCGCACCGGGCAAATAGCCCAGACTCATCAGAAACTCGCCGACGATCTCGCCGCCGGTGAATTTGAAGGTCGCTTTGAACAGCTTGCACCACGCCGCTTTGTCATTGCCCCGATGGATTTGTAGCCACGCGTGAAAAGACCCGTGCTCGGCGCGCAACTGCTGGATGACCTTCGCATTGTGGATGGCCGCCGCCACTTTGAGCCGGTTCCGAATGATCCCCGGATCGTTCAAGAGCCGGGCCACATCTTCGTCTCCATACCCCGCCACTCGATCCACGTCAAAGTCATCGTACGCAGCCCGGAAACCCTCGCGCTTCTTCAAGATCGTCTCCCACGATAGCCCCGCTTGGTTGATCTCAAGAATCAAGCGCTCGAACAGGATCCGCTCGTCAGAAGACGGAAATCCGTACTCTGTGTCGTGATAGGCCACGTGGACCGGATGGGCTTTTCCGGACTTTACGAAATCGCAATAGGTTGTAAATTCAGCCATGAATCTTCTTCACTCCGTAGGTCTGCTCCGCTGAGCGTATCTGGTCTTCTTCGGTGGTGCCCGGGAACAGTCGATACCTAGGGGCCACGATCTCTTTCACCGATTCCACTTCGACATAGATCACGGCACGGATCGGAAATTTTGGACCCGCTAACTCTTTCAGGGGTGCGTGCAATCCCTCGAATTCCGGGTCGTCTGGACTCACGATCCTCGCTTGACCGTACACCTGGGCTCCCTTTTGGACGAAGATGTCCACAAAGCTCACGCACACTTTTGGGTTCTGCTGGATGTTGTGCACGCTACGCGGGGAGGCGATATGGGCAATAAGGAATGCACCATCTCCGTGAGCGCAGAAGATCTCCTTAGGAGAAACGCTCGGCTGCCCGCTCTCGTCCACCGTCGCCAGCCAGCACAGCACAGAAGACCCGAGAAACCGATGATGCTCCGACGTCAGCATGCTCAGAAGTATACTCACGTCTACTACAAAATACGAAAGGTGCCGGTATTTTTTCGGTGAATCGGTCAAACTTGAGGCGAGGCAAGAAATGGCAGAGATTGGAACAGAAGCAAACCCTTGGCACCTAAAGACCCCGCCGGGGACTTCGGAGTATCACATGTATCGAGATACCCGCGACGACAAACCCGTCATCGTGTGCGTGGTCGGTTCGACCGTTTTGTACTACGATGCAGCCGCAATTGAAGACCTCCACGCGATGCTGAAAGCGCACGGCGACTGGATGGATCTTGGCGGTGCCGATGAGCAAAAGGAAGCAAAGCCAGAAACGGTGGAAGCATGGGGCCGATCAGAATCGAACCCGCGTGGAGGTTGGTACGGACTCAAAAAGGGACTTCGCGGTCGCTTTGGGGTTTACATGCCGCCACTTCTTGAAGCTCTGGGGCTTGCGGAACTTACGCACGAACCCAAGAACAACAAAATGCGCGCGATCTAGTTCGATTGGCGGATGGTTCCACCCGCGACGACGGACATGCCTCGGTAGGCAACCGCAATCTGGCCGGGTGTGATCGCCTTGACCGGCTTTTTGAACACAATGCGAGGATGTTCCCCGCCGTAAAGCATCGCTGGCTCGGGCTCCATGTTGTATCGGATCTTCGCATTCACCGCCAGGGGTTCGTCTTGGCCCCAAGTCGGGTTCCAAAAAACGTCCTCCAGCAGGACTTCGTTTCGAAGGAGCTCTTCTTCGTGGCCTATCACCACGCGGTTGCTCGCGGGCTCTAAGCGAAGAACATACAGAGGCCGCCCGCTAGAAACGGTCAGCCCGATGCCTTTTCTTTGCCCGACCGTGAATCCGGCGACGCCCTCGTGCTCCCCCATCACGCGGCCAGAGGAATCCACCATCTCCCCACTCTGAAACGCCTCAGGGCGCTCCTTGCGCAGGAACTCGGCGTATCCACCTGCTTCGCTCACGAAGCAAATCTCCTGCGAGTCTGGTTTGTGCGCGACAGGAAGGTTGTATTGCACGGCGAGAGCCCGTGTCTCCGCCTTGCTCCCCAGTTCTCCTAGAGGAAACATGACGTGCTTGAGCTGGTGCTGCTGCAGCATGTAAAGGACATAACTTTGGTCCTTCTGTCCGCCTCGAGAGCGCAGAAGCCGGTAATGCCCGGAAGCCTTATCTTGGCGGATTCGGGCATAGTGCCCGCTCACCAGATACTCGCATCCGAGGTCGTGCATCTTTTGCAACAGAGCATCAAACTTAACTCTCCGGTTGCACTGCACGCATGGGTTCGGGGTTCTCCCGGCCGAATACTCTTCGACAAAGTTCTCGATGACCGTCTTTCGGAACGTGTCTTTGTAATTCAGCACATAGTGAGGAATGCCAAGAATTCTGGCCACACGGCGGGCATCTTCTACGGCCCCGAGAGAGCAACACCCCGCGTGACGCGGGTCCTTTTGGCTTTCCTGCCAGATTTGCATCGTCACGCCCATCACGTCATAGCCGCGATCCTTCAGGATCGCGGCAACAACGCTGCTATCGACTCCGCCAGACATGGCGACAAGTACGGGGGGCTTCTTAGACATGATGTAGGGCTGGATCAGCGAGAGACGGCCATGACTTCTGGCACTTCGAGCACTCCGTCAAGACCGTGGAACAGTTGTGGGTTCTTTCCTTCTACGAAAACGATGAACGTTGGAGTTTGGACCACGCCCTTCTTTTTCGCAAAATCCATGGCTCTTTCGAGCTTGTTCATGGCTTCCGACCCATTGGGGTCCAATCCCTTGCGAAGTTCCTCTTCATTCAGGCCAAGGCCCAGCGCGTCTTGGAAGAACACATCGACGCTCGTGAATCGGGAGGCGTCCCCTGTGAAAAAGGCATCTACCAACTGTCCGTATTTTCCAGACGGGACGGATTGAATGAGCATAAGGCTCGACGGCAGGCTGAGTTCATGTTCTGCCAGTTGGAACAGTGGAAACGGCACAAAGGCATGTCGAATCTTCCCCCTCGCCCGGGCGAGAAGTTCTTTCACCTGGGGATGGGTGGCTCGGCAACCGCCGCAGAGGAAATCTGCGTACTCGATGATCGTGACCTTAGCGCTTGGGTCTCCTTGCAGGGTGCTCGGATGGATCACATACTCTTCGGGTCGTGTCCCCACGAGTTGGAAGCTCTCCTTCGCGGCGTTCGATCCTGCCTTCATCACGGTGAATCCAAGGAAGCTAAACACACCGAGCGCGACGACGATTCCGGCCAGGAGTGCGGTCCGATCTCCGGGTCGGGGGTCCGTCTCGTCTTCTGGGGCGTTGACGAGGAAAATCGAACTCGCCATCAACAGCGTGACGACGGCAAAGGAGCTAAGACACCAATTACAGATGGATACCAAAACGAAGACTGCATAGAGGGTAAGCCCAAGGCTCACGCTGAATCCCAGGCTGCTGGCATAGAGGCTCAATCGAGCCGACTTTTCCTCGTTCGGCATGCCCTTCAGCGATCGCGTGAGCGCGAGCACGAACAGAAGAATGTAGAGCCCGAGGCCGAATGCGGCGGTGGGAACGGGGCCCAAGGACGATCCGGGGCCGGTGAGAACACTGGTGCATCCGCCTCCCTCGCCACACATCACTTTGCGGTTTAACAGGTGGCTCAACGTGAGGTATCCACTGATGACTATCCCAGCGAGGGAGAGTAAAATGTGGACGCGGTTGAAGAACGATGCTTTCACGGTGGAATTAAACCCTTTTCAGAAGCAGAACGGTTCCCGGTACCGCCGCATTTTCAGGCTCTAATCCTCGAAAAGGACTACACTAGAGTCACTCATCCCTCCCATGGCTCAGACTCCCCTGCTTCGACGCGATATATTGCTCCACAGCGAACGGCCCCAAACCGTTCGGGGAACCTACTATGTTCAGACCTGGGGTTGCCAGATGAACGAGGAAGATAGCGAGCAAATCAGTCTGTATCTTGAGGGGATTGGATTTCGGCCCACCGAGAGTCTTCACGAAGCCCATGTGGTGCTCCTCAACACTTGTAGCGTTCGGAAAAAGCCTGAAGATAAGGCGTTTTCGCTCCTCGGTGAACTTGGACTCCTGAAGAAAATCCGGCCCGAGCTCATTGTGGGAGTCGCTGGGTGCATGGCGCAATTGCGGGCGAAGGAGATTCATCAACGGGCGCCTCATGTCGATTTCGTCGTTGGAACAGCCCAGATCGCCGAGATTCCCGTCTTGGTCGAGGAGGCCGTTCAGGCACGCGGGTATGAAGCGAGGCTCGATCTTCCGGAGAGGAAAGGCTCGATCGTTACGCAGATTCCGCAACGGAAGGTGGATCGAGTCTCTAAGCTCAAAGCCTTTGTCCCCATCCAATACGGTTGCGATAAATTTTGTACTTTTTGTATCGTCCCCACCACGCGCGGCCGAGAACGGAGCCGACCCACGGCTCACATCCTCGAAGAGGTTTCGGCTCTCGTCGAGAATGGAACCCGGGAGATCACCCTCTTGGGACAGACCGTAAACAGCTACGGCAAGAACCTCGAAGAGGGCAAAGTGCCCTTTTCGCGATTGCTTCGCCTTCTTTCTGAGATCGACGGCCTCGAGCGAATTCGATACACCTCGCCCTATCCCCGGGACTTCAAGTCGGACCTCATCGAAGAGATTCGCGACAATCCAAAGGTGATGCCGCACCTGCATATGCCCCTGCAAGCAGGAGACAACGATGTTTTGAAATCGATGAAGCGGCTGTACACCCGAGAAAGCTTCTTGGAAATCATCGAAGAGGTGAAGGCGAAGGTGCCCTATGTCGGAATCACGACGGACGTGATTGTTGGTTTCCCTGGGGAGACAGAAGAGCAGTTCGAAAAAACCCTTGACGTGATGCAGCAAGTGCGCTTCGATGGAGCCTATATGTTCATCTACTCTCCACGGCCCGGCACCCCCGCGGCGGACATGGAGCAACTGCCCTTAGCGGTCCGTAAGGCTCGGATGCACCGACTCGTTGAGGCTCAGAAGGCGATCACCCTTGAGAACAACGAGCAGTGGGTGGGGCGCGAGATGGAAGTTCTTGTCGAGGGACCTCTCGCCAAAAAACCTGGGCTCCTGCACGGATACTCGCAGCAGTTTCGGATGTGTCACTTCGAAGGGGCCGAGAGCCTCGCCAGCCGGCTGGTAACGGTTCGTGCTACGCGAGCCCACCCCTGGGGCATGACCTGCGAATTGGTCTGATCAGTCTTCGCGATTCAGACCGGCAGTCTCACTTCCCGGCATCGGGGAGCGGAATCGGCGGAATCGCCTCGACAAAGCGCACACGAACCTGGAAACCCTGCTTTTCATCGACGGCGCTGGGAGAGCATTCGACCACCCGTCCGAGAACACCGGCGACGCTGAGCAGCGGAATCGTCACCTTAATAACGGAATCCTTTTCCAGGGGGCTGAGGCAGAGGAACTTTCCTCCGCGTATGGAAATGTCCACGATCTCGCACAGATCACCATCAAGATAGGCCTCCGTGCCATAGTAGGCACTAATCCGGTTCTCTTGCCGACGATTCACCAAGAACGGATTTTGCGGGCGATTGATAATCAGAGTTTTCTTGTGCGGGTCTCGACCCGAGACATCGGAATGGAACAGCACCACTTTGTTCCCCACCGGCGCCTCGACGGTCACCTGCTGGCCGACTCGGACAGGAACGTAGTGAGAACGCTGAATCGGAGCCGTAATTTCAAGGCCGTCTTCTCGAAATCCAATAAACCGACTGCGGTACATGCCGCACTCGGTCTTCAGACGCAAGACTGCGTCGCCCCGCAACTCGTCAAGAAAGTGCTTCTTGTTGCGTAGCTTTATAGCCGTGACCACATAGCCAAATGCCATGGAGATTCCAAAGATGAGGGCAAAGAAGCCCAATGTCTGCAGCGCAGACTCCATAGTTATTCCTCATTTCCCGGCGACTTCTGAGCGAAATTCCTCTTTTATAAGCGGAAATTGCTTCAGGGCTTCACCTAGATTGAGGGCGGCTTCGGCGGCCAGGTCTGTATCGCCCAATTGAGCGGCTTCCAAAGTCTCCCCTGCCGCTTGCACCAGCAATTTATGTGCCAATCGTCGGCGATTATGCGACCCCGCATGTTTTTCAGGGGCAGCAAGGAGTTCGATGAGGGTGGAAATCGAACGGCACAGAGCCTCGTTCTTCGCGGCTTTTGCGGTGGCTTCGGGGGTTCCGGGCCTTCCGTTTGCGTATTGCAACGCATCGCGAAACTGAGCGGCAATCATATCAAGCCGACTATCAATGCTCTGCAGCACCCAGCGATAGAGCGCCTCGTAATCTTCCGATTTCGGGGTCTTTTGAGCGAGGGCCTGCTTCAAATTGTCTTCTTGGCCGCGCATCGCGGCGACGGTGGCGATGCCATAAGCCGCTTCTGCCGTGGGAGACTCCTTGTAGGCTTCTTCGAAGGCGAGCATGCCTTTTGCCCCTTCATCAAGGGCAAAATAGATTCGCCCCTGCATGACTTTGGCTCGGGCCGAATCTCCCTCCCGGGCGCGGAGTTCGTTCAACAAATCTTGGGCTCGCATCGGCTGCCCCAGTTCGACCCACATGCTCACGGAGAGCAGAAGAAACTCGCGGTTTGAAAGGCTCAGGTCTGCGAAACGTTGAGCCTCATCGGCGGCAAGTTCTTTTTCGCCCAGCGAGATATAGAGGCTCACCAATTCTTGTCGCAACACGCCATCGAGCGGGTCGGAATCGATTCCCGATCTCAAACGCACCACGGCCTCGCGAGACATGCCCTGCTTGAGGAGGAAACGGACACTTTCCAATACCTTTTGCGTATCCCGAACCTTTGGCGGCGCGGGTTCAGGGTCCTTTACGGGCGGATTGTTGGCCGGAGGCAATTTGCGCTCATTCTCGGGCAGCACCACAGCGGGCCTATGCTTCGAGAAGGCGCCTTGACCCAAAAGCGAGGTCCAGCTATTGGCCAGCGTCAAGGTGGCGCTTTCCCAATCTGCCAAGTTGTTCACGAGAACCTCAAACTCCTTCGCATCCGTCCAGATGGGCTTAGGATTTGGCACTCGGTAGAGGGCCAGGCCCCCAAAAACCTTTGACTTTTGTTTGATCCCGGACAGGATCATCACGTACTCGGCCCCGACGGTCTTTGCGACTTTCAAGACTTCGTCGGTCGTTGGATTCTCTTTAGGCGCGGGAATCAGCTTTTCGTCTTGCCAGCGGCGGAACTCCGGATCGGTTTGAGACCAAACCACCGGCGATACGCGGCCTTCCTTTCCTAGCATGTCCGCGAACTCGCTCGCGAGTTGGACGTTGATGTCGTCTCCTTGGTCCACCGCCGCCATTTGCTGAGACATCAGCACAACGGGGGCTTTCGCGTTCGCTTGAGACAGAAACGCCGCTCCGAAAACAACAACTGTGAGGAGTTTTCTCATCCGCCGAGAACCTTCAGCGCTTGTCGACACGAATCGAGCGCGTCCTGGTTGCCTTTTGCCTCAAACGCGGCGATGGCTCGCCGATAGGCTTCCTTGGCTTCGGACTTCCGTCCGAGTTTTTCATAGCATTGGGCGAGGCGCTGATTGGTCAGCCCAGGGTCGCCGCCCGAGGCGAGGACTTTTTCGTAAGCCGCCGCGGCCCCTTCGAAATCTCCTGAAAGGTACTTATCCCGCGCTAGGCGAGTGAGGTTCTGGCCATCGTTGCCGCCGCCCCGCGCGGGGTTATTGCCTCCGCCGCCGCCCTGACTCGGCTTGATATCAATGACACCACCGTTCTTTTTCGGCGGAGGATTGGTGGCCTGAGTCGTCGAATTGTCGGGGTTGGGTCGCACAGGCGCCGGGTCGGGATCGGAGTTTGGAGCCGGTTTTGAATTCGTGTTGTCCGATGGCTTGATGGAGATCGGTCCGATGGGGAACGGCTCGAGGGCATTGGAACCCGATGCGGGGTCGGGCAATCGACCTCCGGGGTTCGCCGTTCGGATGGGCCCCGATTCTGGGGCCTGCGCCGGTGCAGAGGTATCGGAGGCCGCAGGAGTTTGGGTCGCGGCGGGCTCTACGCCACCGCTGAGTTGCTTCTCCGGGACAAACTCTAAGCCATTCACGCCCGTCTCGGTCTGAGTATTCGAAACAAGGCGATCTTTCGGTTGGCTCGCCGTGGCGGTCGATCCCTTGGAGAGACCAATCGCGAGTCCGACAGACACCACGCACACCGTCGCGGCAATACCGGCGTAGGCGGCCCGCCGTCGCTGAGCCACGGGATTCACCACCGGCCCAGACGCAATGATGTGCCGAAGGTGGGTGATGCGAATACGATCCAGCGGAGAATTGGGGTCGAGTTCGGCCGCTTTTTCAAAGTTGTCGAGGGCGGCGGCAAGATCTCCAAGCGCCTCATACGCCTCGCCTCGCAGGATATAACCCGCAGGGAGGCTCGGGCTGTTGGCGATGATCTCATCCGCCATAAGCTTGGCTTCCTCTTTGCGTCCCGAGGCGAGCAGAGATTTCCCTTCGGCCACGAGACGGTCCACTTCGAGCTTTGCAGTCGCGATGGCATCGGCGGCAAGCGGGGTTCCGCAGCTGCGGCAGAAGAGACTATCTACCGGAGACTTTGTTTGACAGGCTTGACAAATGACCATAGGAACTCGTTTGAATGAGTATGTAGTTTACCCGTTGAACCCTCAATCACCAACTTTTTTGAATTCAACCGCGATGTGTGGACGCGTTGAAGTCGGCGGTTGGTTCGACTCAACGGTACACTGAGTCTATGCAAGCCACTGCCCTGAGAACACCGTTGTTCGATGCCCACGTTCGCGCCGGAGGCCGAATGGTTGAGTTTGCCGGCTACGAAATGCCGGTCCAGTATTCCAGCGTGATCGCCGAGGCTACCGCTGTCCGAAAAGAGGCGGGAATGTTCGACGTGAGTCACATGGCCCGATTGCAACTCACTGGGGAAAGGGTGCTTGAATTTCTTGAGCATGTGACGACGAACGATGTCTCCAAGCTTGAAAATGGCCGGGGGCAATACTCCCTCTTGCCTAACGCAGAGGGTGGCGTCGTGGACGACATCATTGTCTACCGAATCACCGACAACGAATACCGAATGGTCGTCAATGCCGCGAATCACCAAAAAGATGTCGCGTGGCTGAAGAAGCACAACACTTTTGGGGTGGAGATGGTCGATTGGACTGACCAAACCGCGATGATCGCGGTCCAGGGTCCGAAGGCGGCTTCGATCCTCGCAGGACTGGCGAGCGATTCGAGTCTCATCGAAGCCGCACCCATGTTTGGGTTTGTCGAACTCGAGATTGCGGGAGTTTCGGTGTGGGGCGCACGAAGCGGCTATACGGGCGAGGACGGATTCGAAGTCATCTGTGCCGCAAAGGATGCCGACCGACTTTGGGATGCCCTTGTGGCGGCAGGAGTGACCCCTTGCGGCCTCGCGAGTCGAGACACGCTGCGGGTGGAGGCCGGGTTGCCTCTCTATGGCCACGAGCTCAACGACGAAATGAGCCCTCTGTGCGCCGGCCTTGGCTGGGTCATTTCAAAAACAAAGTCTTTTATTGGTTCCGAGCACGTGCAGAAAGCGCGGGCAGAGGGTGTTTCGAAGAAGATTCACGGAGTCCGGTTGGGCTCAAAGCGACTGCCGATGCCAGGAATGGCGGTTCTCCAGGGCGATGCCACGGTCGGAGAAGTCACCAGCGGTGTCTACTCGCCCGTTTTGGAATGCGGAATTGCATTTGTTCTCGTGGATTCTAGCCTCCCGTTAGGTTCGGAAGTGGCCCTCGATATACGCGGAAAGGCTGAACCCGGTATCCTTGTGAATAAGCGGTTTCTTAAATCGTAGAAGTTACTCTAAGGTCTCTAAGGATGGAGACCGAAATAACTATCAGAAGCGACCATGACGGACACACTGATTGCCCCTGTGCTGGGCCTAGAAGAAACATTTCCGGACACCCTGGTGATCCTGCATCACCCTGCCAGCGGCAAGTACGCCTGCTACTGCCACGATGGGATCCACGGACTTGCTTCCTTCAGCACCGAAGTTCACGCTCACCTTTTTGCCCAGGAGATTAATTTCTCGGGCATGGCCTTGTTAGAAGTCTCCTTCGATGAGGCGAGAGAGATCGCCAAGGGCCGACCTATGCCGATCGTCAGCCTCATGTTACTGGATAAGCCGCAGGACCCGACGATCCACTTCGTACGCTAAGAATTCCCTGGTCGTGTTATAGTCGGGAGATGGATTCCTCCATCTCCCGACGTTCGTTTGTCACGTCTGTCGTTCTCGGTAGCCTTGGGGCTGGACTTTTGCCAAGAGCCAGCGCCGCTCAAGACACTCCCCCGCCCACCGACCTCACGCTTCAGGATTTAGAGGGATTTGAGCGGGTCGCTGGCCTGTCCCTCACCGAAGCGGAGCGGAAGGCCATCCTCGCTGAGGTGAATACCTTGCGACGGGGTTACGACTCTCTGCGCGCCCGGCCGATCGAAAACTCGACGGATGCGATGCTGTACTTTGCCCCTGTGGTTTCGCCGGTAGCGGGAAAAACCTCCTGGGTCATGCCTCCGACAATAGCGCGTGACTTGGACATAATGTCGAACGAGGATGTCGCGTTTCTCCCGGCCTACGAACAGGCCAAGCTCATTCGCCAAAAGAAGCTGAGCGCCGAGGGCCTCGTGGGAATCTATTGCTCGCAGATTGCCAAGTACGGGGACATGCTTGCGTCGGTCGTTACCGTTTTCGAACAAGATGCCATCGACCGAGCGCGTGAGTTGTATCGCGTTGCCGCTGCCGGCCGATGGTCCGGGCCGCTTCATGGACTGCCTTACGGCCTCAAAGATCTGTTCGCGACTCTCTCGGGCCCGACCACGTGGGGAGCCGCCCCCTACCGAGAACAAATGTTGGACATCGACGCCGAAGTGGTGAGGCGACTCGATGCGGCCGGGGCGATCTTGCTCGCCAAAACAACCGTGGGTGCTTTGGCCATGGGGGATGAATGGTTTGGAGGCAAGACAAAGAACCCTTGGAACTTGAAGCGAGGATCGAGCGGGAGTAGTGCGGGTTCGGCGGCAGGGGTCGCGGCCGGCCTCTTCTCGTTCGGCATCGGCACTGAAACTCTCGGTTCTATTTGCTCGCCCAGTTGGGAGTGCCGGGTCACAGGATTTCGGCCCACTTTCGGGGCGGTGAGTCGCCGGGGATGCATGAGTCTGTCGTTCTCGATGGACAAGGTAGGACCGATCACGAGATCGATCGCGGACGCCGCCCTCGTGTTCGCTCAGATCAAAGGGAAAGACCCCCACGATCGCTCCACGACCGATTTCGCATTTTCATTCAAGCCCGAGACTGCCCTCAAAAATGTTCGAGTCGCGCTGGTAAAACCGCCCCGAATGGATGCCGACAGTTATCCGCTCATCGCCGCCATGCGCAAGGCCGGAGTCTCCTTTGTCGAGATGCCCGTGCCCGAAGTCGCTGACTTCCATGAGATCATCTTAACGGCGGAAGGGGCGAGCGCATTTGACGAACTCACGCGGTCGGGTCGCATCAACGAGATCGAGCGCTCGAGTTGGCCCCAATACTTCCGGATGGGACGCCACATCCCCGCCGTCGAATACATTCAGGCGCAAAGGAGTCGGCGGATCCTTGCCGAGGCGTTTGAATCGTGGTGGGACGAAGCCAAAGTGGACTTTATCATCACCCCGGACATCGGGTTCTCGACGATCTTCCTTACGAATCTGACCGGGCATCCCCAAGCCATCCTCCCCGATCAACCAGGGTCCGTGGGCAATTCGCGCTCGGTTTCTGTCATCGGAAGGCTGTACCAGGATGACCGCGTGTTGCAGATGGCCCATGCCATTCAAAGCCTTGGGAATGCTCACTTGGCCCGTCCGACACTATAATGAAGGAACAATATGAATATGACTGTTGGCCCAAGGACTTATTCCGAGTTGCACTTGCACCTCGGTGGGGCCGTCCTTCCTAGAATCCTTTTCTCGTTCTTGCAGAAAACGAAGGCAGCGAAACTGGATCCTGAGCGAACCGCGATGGCGGCTAGCTATTTGCGAAAGTATCCCAATTATGAAAAGTGGGAACGAAAGCTGACGAAGAAGAGCGATTCGCTGACCCAGTATCTCGATAATCACAAGATTGTGGAGCCACTCCAGGGCATCGAGAGCATCGGCTATTTTGTCAACCGGCTCCTGCGCGGGTGCTATGTCTTCGAGAACATGGCCTACCTAGAGCTTCGGTACAACCCGCTTTTTCGTATCCCACGGGGTACTCCTATCGAAAAAGCTCCCGGGCTGATGGCAGAGATCGTGGGCACCGTGGCGGCTGCCGCTCAGGCCACGCAAAAAGAGTTTCCCATCGTTTTCACCCAAATCCTGTGCATGGACTCCCGATTGCCAAAAGAGGTCAACATGGAGATCGCCAAACTCGCGGCCTCGATGAAGTCTGAGGTGTGCGCCGTAGACATCGCAGGCCCAGACGAGGCCTACAGAGAGAACCATGATGATCTGTTGGCTTGTCTCAAGTTTGCGAAGGAAAACCTGGACCTGAAGACGACTTGCCACCTTTTTGAAACAGAAAATGGCTGCTTCCCTGACTTTCTTCCGTACTGCGACCGCATCGGGCACGGCATTCAGATTCCGCTGAAGTTCCCCAAACTCCTGCCCCAACTTGCACGGAGAAAACAGGTTTTAGAGGTCTGCCCGACCACCTATTTCCGGACAGGAACCATCCGCACCTACGATGAGTTACGGCCTGTCTTCCAGTACTGCTTTGATCTGGGAGTGGATGTCACGATTTGCACCGATAACAGCGCATTTCACGGAGTGAGGCTTCCTTTAGAGTACGAACGGCTCCTGAATCACAAAATAATTAACTTTAGAGAAATGGAAGCCTGCCGAGAAAACGGCTTTAAGCACGCCTTCCGATGGCCCGGCCACGTAGATCGTCGTCGCGATATCCTTTAGGATTCCCAAACGACCCGAAGCTCTAGACTGCCCAGCCGGATGACATCATCCGGTTGGAGTTTCACCTTTTCTCCGGCCTGAAGTTTCCGGTTATTCAATAGGGTTCCGTTTGTACTTCCTACATCTTCTAAGAAGATGTCTTGATCGATCACCGTGAACTCACCGTGACGGCCCGACACATACGGGTCTACGATCTGGATTGGATTTTCTGCCTTGCGGCCAAATACGTGCTGTCCGGGGGTCAGATCCCATTCCTGTTCTGGTCCCACGAGCTTCGCGACCACATTTCGAATCGAAGGGGCGGCGGCAATGGCGCTTGTTTTGTTCACCTGCACCATGGCCGTTTTGTTTGCCTCTCCGGGAAGAGAGAGAGTGAGTTCCAGGCCGCCAAAGCTCACGACATCGCCATTCTGGATCGGCTGGGGCTGCCCTGGGATCAACTTCTCGCCGTTCACCTTGGTGCCATTCGTGCTACCCACGTCGGTAATGGACAACTCACCACTTTCGGACGAGAGAGTGGCATGCTGCCTACTCACGCGGCTATCTTCAAGCTGGATGTCGCCACTGCGGCCGACGGTGGAGGCCCCAGGCCGAATGGAGTGTTCTCTTCCCGACTTCTCAACCAAGACAGGAAGTTGGATGGCCGGTGCGCCAAATGCGTCGCCGTCCAGCGCCATTTCGAAAATGAGACCGCAATCGACGCAAAACATGAGCCCCGGTGGATTCATCGTTTTGCAGACCGGACACTGGACCGGCTTGATAGTGATGGTCGTATTCAGCGAGGGGCCTCCGCCGATGATGGTTCGATTGATATCGAGGGCGGGAGCGGTCCCCAGCATCGTTCGGTTGGGGTCAATCGCCTGAGTTTGGTTGAGGTTGCTCATGCAAGTATTAATTATCGGACGTTTTCTATCTTACTTTTGTTGGTCTCGAAGTTTTTCAATCGCTTCAGAGGCCGTGAACCCATCCACTCGGACACTTTTTGTTCGGCTGGTGTGACCCGAAACGATGTGGATGGAGCTTTGGCTCACCTTGAGCAACTTTGCCAATTGCGAGATCACCGCATCATTTGCCTCGCCATCGACGGGGGGAGCGGTCGTGTACACCTTCACCGTCTCGTCCGACACCACCACTCGGTTTGAGGAAGCGCGCGGTTGAACCCGTACCGAAAAGTTGTCAGCCAGTGGCGTGCCCCGGAGATGGCTCCACCTCTTCGTCATGAGCCACAAGAGTCACGACGGCTTGCATATTCGCTTGTTCCGCTTGTTCGATGAGCCGCAAATGCTCTTCGATGGTGCTCCGCACCCGCGCGAGGATCTGAGCGTGCTCGCGCTTGAGCCGATCAATCTCGTAGTGAAGCTTGAAGATGGTCACCTCTGCATCACGCTGAGCATCGCTGGCCTGTTGCAGGGCCTTCTCTCGGATAAGATCAGCCTCCTTATGCGCAAGACTCTTGGCATCGTCCGACGCCCGCTGGGCGAGAACCAGGGTTTCGGTGAGGGTCTTTTCTTGAAGGACGAAGGAATCGAGGCGAGCCTGGAGAGATTGGTTCTCAGCCCGCAAAGCGCTTGTTTCGTCTCGGAGTGTTTGAAGCTCTTCTTTGCATCGATCCACAATCTCTTGGACAGACTGGGGAGAAAAGCCGAAGAATCGGCGGGGCAAATCAAGCCGAGCAAGTTCTAGTGGAGTAATGCGATCCATGCGGTACGTCCTTTGCGGAATCCTTTCCGCTTGTATTATTGTACGTCCCCGCGCTGGTGAATGTACTATCCGCCGGCCAATTTCTTTTCGATCCTCGCGATGTTCGCCTTTGCGGCGCCATCCTCGGGGAACACTTTCACTAAGCGCTTGTACACGTCCAGAGCTTCCTTCAAGCGCTCTTCTCTCTCATAGGCCTTGGCCAGCATGCGGTAGTTGTTCGGATGCTGCCCTTTTTCTCCCACGAGCGGCGCCAATACTTCGATGACATCCTTCGGGCGTTTCTTGACCGTGAAATAGGTTGCGAGGGGCAATCCTCGGTCCACGTCCTTCTTATTCTCCGTGAGGTACGTCCGGTATATCTCGATGACTTGGGCATCCTCTTCGATATTGGTGAGCATCCAGCCCAGGTCGGTAACGGCATCGTAGTTGCCCGGATAAATGCCGTATCGAAGGCGAAGCAATTGCACGGAACGTGCAAACTGGCCATCTTCGAAGAGCTCGTTCGCTTCGCCCATCATCTCATCTTCGATCACTCGAAAGACCTGATCGGCTTTGACCTTAAGGTCGAGTTGCACCGGATGCAAGCCTTCGCTTGAGTCTTGACGCGCCACCGCAGGGAGCGCAGCAAAAAGGAGAACGAGCGGGAGAAATCTCATGAGTTTTCAAGTACTTGGGCCATGATCTTGTTGACCAGCCCAGGGTTTGCCCTTCCCTGACTGGTACGCATCACCTGTCCGACGAGGAAGCCCATCACGTTCGTTTGGCCCGCCTTATACTTCGCCAAAACATCGGGGTTTGCCGCCAAGACCTCGTTACACCAGGCCTGAATCTGCGTATCGTCTGAGATCTGGGTTGAACCGGACTCCTTTACAATATCGGCTGGTTTCCGCCCGGTTTCGAAGACAACCTTGAAAATATCTTTCCCGGTCTTTCCGCTTATCTCGCCCGATTGGATGAGCCCAATGAGTTCGACGAGGTGACCAGGGGTGACCTTGGTCAATGTGTGGGCTTCGTCTGGTTCGGCAACCACCTGGCCCGACTCGTTCAAGAACTTCGCGAACTCCGAGTTCATCCAGTTGCAGAGCAACTTGGGATCGGCGCCGAGTGACACTCCATCTTCGAAGAATTTTGCCCAGTGCCGGTCTGCCACGAGGATCGCAGCATCGTAGTCGCTCAGCCCCAGGGTCTCTTGATAACGCTGTAGCTTTGCGAGCGGAAGTTCGGGAATCTCCTTGCGAATTCGGTCGACTTCTTCCTCGGTGAACTCCATGGGGACCAAATCGGGGCACGGGAAGTATCGATAGTCGTTCTCAGCCTCCTTTGTCCGCATGGCAAAGCTCGTTTCGGTGGCGTCGTTCCACCCCCGGGTTTCTTGCGCGACGCGTTGGCCATTCTCCAGGAGGGCCACTTGCCGTCTGGTCTCGAACTGGATTCCTAGCTGGACAGACCGGAAGCTGTTTAGGTTCTTCAGCTCGGTTTTGGTGCCGTATTCTTTGGCCCCTTCGACACGCACGGAGATGTTTGGCTCGCATCGCATCGACCCTTCCTCCAGCTTTCCATTACACACCCCAAGGTAAAGGAGGATGTTCCGAAGTTGGGCTAAGTACTCCTTCCCATCTTCTGGAGATTCGATATCTGGTGGAAAGTCGGTTACGATTTCCATGAGCGGAACCCCCGCCCGGTTGTAATCGACTCCGCTCCCACCCGAGGGTAGGTGAAGGAGTTTGCCCGTATCTTCTTCGAGGTGCACCCGCCGGATCTTGATCCTTTTTGTGCCCCCTTTCTGATCTGGAATCTCCAGCCAGCCGTGATATCCGATCGGGTTGTATTCCCCGTATTGGCTTACTTGGTAGCCCTTGGGCAGGTCAGGATAGAAATAGTTCTTCCTGTGAAAAATGGAGTGCATGGCGATCTTGCAATTCAGCGCAAGAGCGGTCTTGATCACCAATTCGATGGCGTGGCGATTCGGAACCGGCAAGGCGCCGGGCAAACCAAGGCAAACAGGGCATGTCCGCGTGTTCGGTTCGCCACCAAATGCGACTCGGCACCGGCAAAACATTTTCGATTCGGTCAGAAGCTCGGCGTGAACCTCCATGCCCACGCTGGTTACGTAATTCGCCATCTATAGACCCTATTTTAGCACCCTTATGGATTGCCCCCCTTTTGGACGGTGGTTCGACTCGCGAGAGGCATCTCAAAGTACAATTCCTGGTGATGTCTACGCTCGTATTGGTTCGCCACGGTCAGTCTCTCTGGAATCTCGAGAACCGTTTTACAGGTTGGGTTGATGTACCCCTCACTGCTCGGGGTCGAGAAGAAGCCCGCAAGGCGGGGCAACTTATTGGAAACACGGGGATCGAACTCCAGGTTGCTTACACATCGGGGCTCACGCGCGCTCAAACCACCTTGCAACTGATTATGGAGACCATGGGTGTTGATCTTCCTGTGATTCGAGATCAGGCTTTGAACGAAAGGCACTACGGCCAATTGCAAGGTTTGAACAAAGATGACATGCGCGAAAAATATGGCGAAGAGCAGGTCAAGATTTGGCGGCGTAGCTACGATGTTCCGCCTCCCGGAGGGGAAGCTCTGAAGAACACTGCCGAACGAACCATCCCATTTTTTGATGCGTGCATCATGGGAGACATTCGGCAAGGAAAGAACGTTCTAGTGGTTGCTCATGGAAACAGCAACCGCAGCATCGTGATGAAACTTGAAGACCTCTCTAAAGAAGAAGTCTTAGAACTGAATCTTGAGACAGGCGTACCGCTCGTGTACACCCTCGACGATCACGGAAAGATCTTGGACAAGAAGATTCTTGCGCCTTAATTCTTAGAATCCGCGAAGTCATAATCTCGCGCCTCGAGCGCATAGAGCTTATTCTTCACTGAAGCAGTAAGTTCTGACGATTCCTTCTTGCCTTCGGCTCCTTTTTGAACCTGGGCAAGGAGGGCCCCCACGGCTACCCCGGCAGCAAAAGCTACGAAATACTTTAAGCCATTCATCTAGAAATAGATACGCGCCCGGAGGGGACGTGGTTCGTTAAGAAACAGAGAAAAGCCTCAGTTGAAATTCAACTGAGGCTTTTTTCCTGTTCGGAGCTCTTCGAGATTAGTTGACGTTTCGGTCGATGAAGAGCGTTCCGCTGAGTTGCGCGTTGGTCGCTTGGACCTTCGCTGTGATGACCACACCCACCAATCGAGTCACTTGAGCAGTGTTCACTGTGAACGTGACTTGAGTTTGGCCTGCTGGCACTACCACGCTCGCTGGCATGCTCACAAACGTTGGGTTGTTTGAGGAGAGCAGGATCACGAGTCCGCCGGCAGGGGCAGGTTGTTGGAGAGTGATGGTTCCCGTCGAGGAGTTTCCTCCCTTCACCGTGCTTGGATTGAATACCAAGGAGGAGATGCCCGACACTTGAACGGTGATTGTCGCCGTTCTCGTTTGAGATCCTCGTGTCGCGGTGATGGTGACTGGGGTTGCTGCGCTCACGGCACTTGTGGTGACCGTGAAGGTAGCGGTGGTGGCTCCAGAGGCCACGGTAACCGTGGACGGAACCGAGGCAGCGCTGTTGCTGGTGGACAGGTTGATCACCAATCCTCCAACCGGCGCTGGCGAGCTAATCGTCACCGTTCCGGTGGAGTTCGATCCACCCACTGGGTTCGTCGGAGCGACCGTCACCGAGGACAGGCTTGGTGCCTGGACCGTGAGGTTACGGCTCACCGAGGATCCCGAGCTGTTTCCAGCGGTGATCACTGCAATCACGTCTGTGGCTACTCGCGAAGTAGTGATCGTGAACGTGGTGGAGTTCAGTCCAGCAGGGATCGTGACCGTTGCCGGCACTTGGGCGTTGATGTTGTTGCTTCCGAGCGAGAGCAGCAGCCCTCCTGGAGGTGCAACTTCATTTCCAGCCAAGCTCACGGTTGCCGTGGAGGACGTTCCACCCGGCACCGATGCCGGATTGAGAACCATGTTGAGCGCAAGCGCCCGAACTTCCAACGTGGCCGCGGCCGGGTTGTATCCCGTCTTGTTCGCGGTCACGACAATGTTTTGCGTTGTCGAGACTGGCACAGTCTGAATCGTGAACGAAGCAGCTGTAGCCCCAGGTTGGATGGTTACGGACGTTGGAGTCAACGTTCCTGCGACGGTATTGCTATTCAGGAGCGGCACGACAAACCCGCTTGGGCTGGCGGCCCGAGCAAGATTGACCGTTCCGACGACAGTTCCACCACCGATGACGGAGTTCGTGCTCAGCTGGATGCTGAGAATGTCATTCCCTTCGATGATGAGCGTTCCGGCAGCAGAGACTCCATTGAGCGTGGCTGTGACGCTCGTGCTTGTTGTCGCAGCTGTCACCGCGGGGGCTGTCGCCGTGAATGTCACGGATGTCAGGCCAGCGGTCGTGGTGATGCTAGCAGGGATCGTGATCGCCTGTCCAGTTTGCGACAGGGTGATGACTTGACCTGCAGCCGTCTTTCCATCGAGGAAGACCGTTCCGGTCGAGGATTCACCACCGTTGATAGTGCTTGGTGAGAACGCCACACTCACAACAGAGGCTGGCAAGAGTCGGAGAGGCTGGGTGACACCCACACCATCGACGGTTGCCGTGATGTTCACGTCAGTGGAGATATCCACACCGTTGGTGTCGATCGTAAACGTAGCCGTTTGCTGACCAGCAGGAATCGTGATCGTTCCTGATGGGAAGGTGACAACCGGCTTGTCGCTGCTCAGTCCAACCTCGACTCCACCCGCTGGTGCAGGTTGGAAGAGGGTGACGGTTGCCTGGAGGCTGTTACCGCCAGGAATTTCGTCGGTGCTGAGAGTGATGCTGTCGAGCCAAGGCCGGACGTTCAATCGAGCGATGAGGAAGTCCCCATCAAGTTCGGCCCGAACGTCGCAGAACGTCGCCGTGGTCACGGTTCGAGTGAAGACAGTGAAGTTTCCAACAGTCTGTCCTTCTGGAATCGTGATACGAACGCTGGTCGCGCCATTTGTTGTGACCCGTGCAACCGTTGGCTGCAGAACTCGGATCGTGACTTGGGCGCCGCCCACTGGAGCAGGGTTTTGCAGTCTTACCTGACCTGCAGATGTGGACCCTCGTCCTCCAGCAACTTGGTCAGGAGTGAGCGTTACCGCAGCCAAGGCTGGCAGCGCAATTCGGCTCTTGAACATGAAGCCGTCCCCTGAACCATTGGGGTCCTGGTTGGTCTTGAAGCCTAGAGTCGTCACAAACGCTGCAGGAAGCCCTGTTCCCAACAGAGTTGGAGTTGTCGTGTCGATGATCGCTTGTCCGGGATACTCAACAAGAGTTGCGAATCCTGGGGTTCCGACCCATCGCATTCCATAGTTCGTAGTGAACGCACTTCCAGTCGCGTTTTGGAACAATCCTTGACCTTGCTCGGCGCCGCCGAACACTTGGTAAGTGGCGATTCCAACAAAGAAGTGGAAGTATGTTTGGATGCTTGCGTCAAACATCGCCTTGCCCGTGTCGCCAGCGTATTTTCCGCCAACGTAGACGGAGTCGGCGCTGTCGACTCGGACGGTATAGACGTCGTCGTAACCACCCGTTCCGATGTAGGAACTGTAGAGGAGTCCTGTAGCAGTGGAGTTCAGCACGCTCAAGAAGCCTTCAAGGGCAACCGGCGTGTTGTAATAGTGCTGAAGGTCCTCGATGGACGTCACGAAGTTCCCAGTTCCGCCTTCGTTCGCGATATCATCCCCTGGGGTTTGATTTGGAACGAGAGGAGCCACTGGGGTGACCTGAATGGTTCCAGCTCCGACGGCAGTCGGGATCGTCGCACCACTACCCGGTGCCGACCAAGAGACGAGACCACCGATGTAAGCATTTCCTCGGGAGTCCACTGCGATCGCTCGCGGTTGAACTGGCCCGGTGGTCCTCAGGTTCGTGGAGTAGATAATCTGGGTCGCGGTTGGGTTGATCTTTGTGACAACCACGTTTCGACTCGCATTGAAGATCTGTCCGAAGGAACCGACTGTTCTTGGGAAGTTGAACGATCTGGCAATTCCAGCCACATACGCGTTCCCAAGGTTGTCCACGGCGATCGCACAGCCATCGTCGTTTCCGCTTCCACCGATGATCGCGCTATAAAGCATCGCACCCGTGGGGCTGTACTTTCGAACGAAGGCGTCTCCGAATCGGACCAGGTTTCCGTTTGTAAAGACTCCGTTTGTGGTCTTGAAGGTCGTTGATGTAGGACCAGTGAACGCGTTTCCGGTTGCGGAAACAGTTCCCGTGACGTAGACGGCTCCAAGAGGATCCACCGTAAGTCCTGCGAGAACGGAGAACAATGTTCCGTCAATGTACGAGCTTCGAGGCTGGCTCGTGACGAGCGTCCCCGAGCCATTCGTGTACGAAGACTGAAGAATATAGCCTGCTTGGAATCGGCCATTTGGACCAGGGAATGGAGTTCCCGTAATCTCAGGCAGAGCTGCCATGGTGTTTCCACCAATGGTCAATTCAACATTGCCTGCAGCAATGTTTACCGGCTTTACGGCAAATCCCTTGATATTCGTTTGCCAGGCTGTTTCGCCACCGATTTCCTTCACGATTTCATCATTGAAGGGATCGAGCAGTCCGCCCGAAAGAGCCGCGAACCGGAGAAGGAATCCGCGTTGCTGGCCACCCGAAGCGTCGGGGTAGGTTCCCCGAGTCTGCGGGAATGCAAATGGGGAATCGAGGCCTCCATTGAAACCGGCATAGTAGCCCGACTGCAGTTGTTGCGGTCGAACGTTGCCGCTCAGGTTTGCATCGTCTGCTCGAGTTTGAATACTCAGTCCAGTCACGTTGTTGGTGTTCGGGATTTGAATATCCACCACACCACCAGGCAACTCAACTGTTGGGTCGCTTGTCCCCACGCCCGTCAGCGAGACAGGGGTTGCACTCAAGGCACCCGCAATCGCACCTGCACTTGCATCAAACGGCAGCCATCTTGTGAAAGTAACTGCACCGGCTCTCGTAACCGCGAGTCGGAAGAATCCACCATTGGGCTGGAAGCCAAAGTTCGTGTTCGTTGGCACTGGCCAACTCACGGTGAAATCGTCCACCGTTCCGGCCAAGGCATAGCCTCGAATAGGAGTCGAGACGACCACGGGCGAAGTCATCAGCTCGCCGTCGGCCCGTCGAATGACGATCGGAGTATCGGGCAACGGTCCGCCCGTCACCACGAAACCACCAGGAGGGGCAGTTGGCAGCGCATTCAATTCTGTTTGAATCGTGTTTGCATCTGCATCAAATTGAAGAAGGCCTGTCGGCTCATCTTCGAAGGACATCTTGTAAGCTCCGGCGACAGGGGCTCCCTCGTAGGAACCTGCCTTCACCATCTGCGAGGACATTCCCTTGATACCGAAGTTGGTAGTTCCAGCCAACCAGACATTTCCATACTGGTCAATCTGAAGGTTCGTGCCGGCCTCTTGACCAAGACCGCCGATGAAAGCGGCGTACGAGACATCGTATGCGTCTCCGGTGAGAGCCACGATGTAAGCGTCTTGGCCATCTACCAAGTTCAGGCTATAGACGCCTGCGGTGATGGGGAAGAAATCGGATTGTGTCGAGCCGGTGATATAGACTTGACCACTGTTGTTCGAAGCGACGTCGCGTACGTCGTCGGCTCCTGCATCGCCGCCGACATAGGTGCCGTAAACGATCGGGTCGATGACCAGCTTCTTCGATTTATCGTAGGCGCCGATCTCGAAGCCAACGGTGGATTCGCCTCGCTTCACAAAGCGGGCAGGCACCGAGCGCTTGACACCGTTGATCTCTTGGTAAACCTTGAGGCCAGCCTGTCGAACGGTTCGGAGTTCGGTCTTGATCAGAATGTCGCCATTGGCGTCGATCGAAATCCCGTCTGCACCCTTGAATTCAAGAGCTGCATCGGAGGGCTTGCCTCCGGGGTTTACAATGAAATCGTATCGAGGGTTGCCCTTGTCGGTGTAATAACGGGCATCAATATTTGGCGCGACAGAATTCAGGCGCACTTCAGAGTAGCTACCGACTCCGGTGAAGCTACCTCTGTTCTTATAGTAAAGGTAATCGGTTTTATAGGCTGGATTTCCTTGCGAAGGAACAGTGGTTCGCTCAGGCGTTCCGCTCACAAGGGTCATGTCCACGGCGTGGCCGACACGGACATTGCCGGTTTGCCGATAGACATCCATCCGGAGTCCATCGCGCATCACCCAATATCCAATGCCGTTGCGGGCACTGTAATACAACACGCTGTCGTCCCATTGGCCCTTGTTTTCAGTCCAGGCCGTCTCACGACGATTCTTGACGGCTTCGCCGCCAACCTGTCCAGGATCCTTCTCAGGAAGGAATGGGTTCGTGGGTTTTGGCCGAGGGGCAAGAGATTGCGCCTCTGCGATATTTACAGTTGCACCGACCAAGCCGACTAAGGCGGTCAAAGCTAAAAGCGATTTTCGAATTCCGATCACCGAATACACCTCAAATACTCTCCGGGCCCGTAAGCCCTGAAAACGCATGTCCAACAGCCGCACTTGCACGACTGCCGTACATACGACGCTTATTCTGACTCAATTGTATTGCTCTTTTTTGGCATTTTTCATTGTCCAATGCATTTCGTGGGGCTATACCGCTTGAAAATTCGCATTTTCAGATGAAAATTCTTCTCTGCTCGCCGCCAAAATACTGATTTGAGAGGCGAGCAATCCTGCGGCCTCTCGAAAAGCCTGGGCTTGGGGCCGGTCGGCATGACCCAAAATGCTCGGGACCCCGATCTCTCCCCCGGTCCCGACGACAGGGTCCAGCGGCACCGAACCCAAATACGCGGTCCCCAAGGTGGTCGCGAGTTCCTCGCCCGTCATCCCGGCAAAAAGTCGCGATGCGTGACCGCATTCGGGACAAACATAAGTCCCCATGTTTTCCAGAACCCCGAGAATCGGGGCATTCAACCTTCTAAAGAGCGCGGCTGACTTCCCTGCGATGCTCGCGGCCACAGTATGCGGGGTCGTTACGATCAAAACCCCACTCAAAGGAGCGAGTTGGGCAAGGCTCATCGGAGCATCTCCCGTTCCTGGCGGCAGATCCACAAGTAGGTAGTCCAGATCGCCCCACTCGACATCGGCAAGGAGTTGACGGACGGTGCCAGCGACCATCGGGCCGCGCCAGAGCACGGCTTGACCGTCCTCTAAGAGAAATCCCAAGGACATCATTTTCAGCCCAAATTTTTCGATGGGGACGATCTTTTGGTCCCGCGTGAGAGGCCGCGCTTCCGCGCATCCCATCATCATCGGAATGCTTGGTCCGTAGACATCAGCATCGAGAAGTCCTACCTTGGCTCCAGTTTGGGCCAAAGCCACCGCAAGGTTCACCGAAACCGTGCTCTTCCCCACTCCGCCCTTGCCGCTCGCGACGGCAATCACGTGCTTCACGCCCGGGAGAAGCTCCTCCTGAGAGGGTTTTCGAGGCATCACGCGGGCGGTCATCGTGACTTCGACGCGGGTGACTCCGTCGAGCGAGGAGACAACCTGGACGCACTCGTCATGAAGTTGGTCCTTCACCGGACACGCAGGGGTGGTCAGTTCCACGGAGAATTTCACGACTCCGTCTTCTGCGATTTCAAGGTCCTTTACGAACCCGAGCGTCACGATGTCTCTGTGTAGATCTGGGTCTTTGACCGCGCGCAGCGCGTCGATGATTGCCGATTCTTGGACTGCCATTAGGTTCTACGATAGTACCAGTCGCAAAGAACTGCGCTCCATTCAACCAAATGGTTGAATGGAGCGCAGTTCGACTCGTAGAAGGTTAGCTGACCTCAGATGCGGTCGGAATCGTCTGGCGGAGTTTGATGTCTCCCGCGACCGCACTGATATCCATCACACCTTGGCCATCTCCCAGTTGCCCGGTGATTCGCCGCTCGGAGCGTGTGGAATCGGTGAGGTCGGCGGTGCAATCCACCGTTCCCTTCAACGTCGACATCGTGACTCGAACGTGGCTACCGTCCGGGATACTCAGAGAGGTGTCTCCCTGCACGGCTCGAACGGTGACAGAACCCGTCAGCGGTTTCGAGAGACCCATGGTAATGTCGCCCGATACGGCTTCGACGCTGATCGACTTTCCAGAACAGTCCTCAAGCAAAATGTCGCCGGAGCCGGTGCGAAGGTTCAGGTCACCATGCACCCTTTTCAGCGAAAGGCTTCCGCTCTTATCCTCGACAGCAACCCACGAGGCATTCACGTCTTCCACGCGAATGTCTCCGTGCGAGGTCGTGATTTCGACGGATCCCGAAGCATCTCGCACGACGATATCGCCACTATTCGTGACCACTCGCACGCTTCCCGAAACCTTGGAGATATCCACGTCGCCACTCTGACCCCGGACATCAATCTGGGCCGTGGTTGCAAGGTGAAACTCGAGGTCCACGGTAAGGCCGGATGCGGCGGGTTGGCGCACCTGCACAAAACCAGGGCCTTCCTCGATCACGGGAGTAAACCCTTCGGCGCGAGCCTTGGCTTCTTCCAAATCGTTGGATCGAAACATCGCTTTCGCGATGAGTTTGTTCTCAGCGGCTCCACCGATGACTCGGATATCTCCGGCGGGAGACTCAATCTTGAGCGACCCATTTTCTGGAATGGAAAATCCGAGTTCAACGGTTCGGGTCTCTTGAGCCATCCCAAAGTTGAACGTGAACTTCCCTGCCTTCACCTCTTCGGCGGCTTGCTTCAGAACCTCGGAACCCTTTTCGATGTTCGTTTTCACTTTCTTCGAAACATCATCCCAGTTGATGCCTTTTGCGACATCCCGGCCGATTTGCTCCATGGTCTCAAGGAACGATCGCAGAGGGTCTTGGGTCGCCCCGGCTTTTGGAGCATCTCCAGGCGGCGGAGGAGGAGTTGCACCATTTGGTGCACCTTCATTTACAGTCTCCGTAGGCTCATCAGGCGACTCGATCGCCTCCATCAGTTCGGCCGCTTCTTCAGGGGAAAGCTTGCCTTCCTTCACGAGTTTCAAAATTCTTGTGACTTCTTCTTTTTGCATCATCGCACCTCTTTCAGTCGGGTCTTGGCCTCTTCGGCGGTAATATCGCCACGCTCTAGTTCCTCAATGACCT
>CAZBXR010000008.1:0-24384 GCA_964496145.1 uncultured Chthonomonas sp.
TGGCGAAGTCGGCCGCTCCGTTAGATGGAGACTTTCCAACCAACACTCTAAAGGGGATCGTGTTGCAACTGGCGAGGCTGCTCACGATGCGAGACCTCCTGATTCTCCTTGCTACCGCGAAGCTCGACCAATTGAAAACCGGCCAGTGGCATGTCCCTACGGATCTGCCTCTTGATCCTTTTTCTGAAGAGCAAGTACGCGCAGGCTTGGTGATGGGAGAACTGATCTTGTGGACGACCGGCCCGGATGGGATGGACCCAGGCCCTGAAGAAGTGTTTCAGCAAAGGTTTCCCGGGATGGAGAATTTTCGGGTCTCGTCGAAACCTTGAGACTCTGCACATCCATAATGGGCTCATGGGCAAGAAGACCTTGCGTTGGCTCGCCGCGTTGATTCTGTTGGGGACGGTCTCGGGGACGACCCTTTTTGCGGTGGAACAGGTCCGCAAGCGCTCCGCTGACAAGCGCTTGATGGATGTGTTTGATCAACTCAAAGCCGAAGGTTTCCCGTTGAACCAGAGTGATCTGCTCAAACTCTATCCGCTCGATCCCGCCCAAAACTCCTTCAGCCTCGTGCAGCGACTGTATCCGAACCGTGAGCTGAAGGAAGATTTAGATGTCCTCGTGAGGGATTTCAAGAAGGCCCTCCTCGCTAAAAATCTCCACGAGGCTACAGCCCTTCTGAACAAGGGAAGGGACGCGATCGAGCGAGCCGAGAAAATTTCTCACTTCGCTTCCTATCGGCCCGAATGTGATTGGGACGATCCAACACAATCCGTCGACATAAACGTCGAGTTGGTGAAGGACTCGTCTTACTTGCTGGCCTACGCTGCCCAGACCGAGGCTCTTCGCGGTAGTTTCGTTCAAGCTGCAAGCTATCTGGGGCAGTCTGCAAAGCTCAGTCGACAAATTCGGGGCTCATGGCTCACGATCGCAAATCTTGTCGAATTGGCGACACGGCGGGTTTGGGTCCAGGCGTACTTTGAGTGCCTTTCTGCTGCGAAAACTCCCCAGGATCGGGCACTCCTCAAAACTCAGCTGGATGGAATCGAGTTCTCACAGTATTTCCGCCACGCATTCCGTGGGGAGATCTACTTTGCGATCAGTTATTCCCGCAACGACCACAAGATCAAGGAAGAGTCATTCGAGCTCACGATGACAGGCCCGCCGGTCCGAGATGGAATGCCGGTGGAGGCCGCAGAAAGAGAGCGTCTCACCGAGTTGCTTTCGATGCGCCTGGAAGAATGGAAAGCGTGGCCCGAGGGAGTCACCACCCCCGAAACTGTTCGTAAACTATCCTTGATTTCGGAGAAGTGGCATAGAAAGAAGGGTGGAAGATACAAACACATTCAAGAGACCTTCGTATCGGCCAACGATCTTGCGAATAGCGAGATTCAAGATCGGGCCTTTTTCACTCTTGCTCGGGCCGCGACCCTTTTGCATTCGACGCAAGGGGCGAAATCGGACCTGAAACTGCCCCTTGACCCATTCGACGGCAAGCCGATTCGTTGGAGGCAAGAAGGTTCGCGGATCGTCGTTTGGAGCGTTGGAAAGGATGGCGTGGATCAAGGCGGCCTGGTGGAGAGGCCTGCGGTGGGTGAAAAACCAGACGACATCGTCTTCGTGCTCAACAAGTAGAAAAGCCCTTGACGACACGAGGTCGCCAAGGGCTTTGGGTTTTCGGCAGTTTGGATTAGCGAACTGCGACGTTGTTGGTGTCGAGAATCGGCATACCCGAAGCCGAGTACATCGCCTTGCCCCACATATAGTTGTTGGGGTTGATCGTTGCATCGAACCGCATGAACTTGGCCGATCCATCGGCGAAGGTGTAGTTCGATCCATCGTTCCAGCGAGTTGGGTTGATGTAGGCGATTTGGAGGTAGTCAGGACCAGGAGTCGTGACACAACCCTTGAACGCGATATCGGAGTACTGCTTTGTCGCAGCATAGACAGCCGTCGTGCTTGGCGGGAACTCAGTCGTTGCCTCGCCTCGCCACTTCGTACCTGTCAAGTTCGCCATAACGGCGTTCACCGATCGGTGCGACTTGTTCTTGAAGCCAGTGGATTGCTGGTTCGAGGTGTCGTTCACACAAGCGGCAGTCTTGCTGAATGGAGCGATGAGGATCGTGCTCGAAACTTGGTCCACAGCCGTCGCGCTGACCACGTTTGCTGGGTCAATGCTTCGTCGCTTTCGTGGGCTGAGTGCCGCGTTGACGGTGTAGCTGAGGAAAGGAACCTGAGCATCGCAAGCGGCTCCGCTGATACCGAAGTTTCCGATGTCAGCACAAGCTGGGTTGGTTGGAACCAGGCCCTTTTCGCCTGGAGCAACAAAGATCTGCTTGTTCTTGACGTAAGGATAGACCGTGGCTGACCAGTGGACATAACCGTCTACATCGCCAAGGTCGTTCTTGTAGTAGTAAGCCTGTGGATAGACATCTTCGCTATCCCCCAGGTAAAGCTGCATTCCAGTACCGAGCTGCTTCATGTTGCTCAGGTCTTGGGTCTTCTTTGCGGCGGCCTTGGCTTGGGCAAAAACAGGGAACAGGATCGCCGCAAGGATGGCGATGATCGCAATGACAACGAGAAGTTCAATCAGGGTGAACGCTTTCTTCATAAGGGTGCTCGACTCCAAACAGCTGAGAGTATAGGGCTCGCTCTGTTAAGAGAATGGGAAGAAATTGTTAACGCTGATGCGTTAACCAAAACTTTACAAAATGAGCATCGAGACTTGCGAGGAATCTCTTGAATAGATGAAGGCAGGCTTCGAGTATCGCCTATGGATGCGGGAAAGCGGCCAAAGATGCTTAGGGAAAAGGCTCTTTCTCGGGGGAACCCGGCCTCGTCGGCGGGAGCGAGCCCTCTGGGGCGAGCGGGGTTGGGTGGGCAAAGCCGGCGAGGCCGGAATCGATTTCCAATCGGAGCAGCTATCCTCACCCAAACGGAATGGGGCCGGGCAAAGCCCAGCCCCATCAAAAGTTAGCCTTTCAGTTCGCTGCAGAGCGCGTCTGTGAACTCGCTCAGCTTCGCTGATCCGCCGACGTCGTAGGTCTTGATGCCCTTCTTCAGAGTGGCTTCAAGCGCGCCTTCGATGTTCTTCTTGGCATCGAGTTCGCCAAGGTGTTCCAGCATGAGGGTGCCTGAGAGGAGGAGAGCCGTTGGGTTCACCTTGTCCAGACCGGTGTACTTTGGAGCCGATCCGTGGACCGCCTCAAAAACCGCACATCCGTTGCCGTAGTTGGCTCCGGGAGCGACCCCTAAGCCTCCCATCATGCCAGCGGCAAGATCGCTCACGATATCGCCGTAGAGGTTCGGCAACACGAGCACATCGTATTGCTTCCATCGGGTCACCAATTGCATGCACTGGTTGTCCACGATGTTGTCCCAGCTCTCGATATCGGGATATTCCTTCGCCACCTCTTGGAAGACCTTCAGGAACAGTCCGTCCCCGATCTTCATGATATTGGCCTTGTGTACGCAGACGACCTTCTTTCGGCCGTTCTTTCGGGCGTATTCGAACGCTGCGCGGGCAATTCTCTCGCTGGAGTATCGGCTGATCAGCTTGACCGAGTGGGCCACGCCTTCCGTTGCCATGTACTCGATTTGCGCGTACAGGTCTTCTGTGTTTTCACGGAAGATGACGATGTCAAGGTTGTCAAACGGAGTGACGACTCCGGGAAGTGACTTGACCGGTCGAACACAAGCGTAGAGGTCTAGCTTCTTTCGAAGGGTTACGTTGGGCGAGACAGATCCCTTCCCAATCGGGGTGGTCATCGGTCCTTTCAAACCAATGCCGATTTCCTTGATCTTCGCGATGGTCTCTTCAGGAACAATCGGTTTTCCTGCCTCCACGCACTTGAGACCGGCTTCTACATCGACCCAGTCGATGGAAACATGGGCCGTTTGGAAGACCTTCTCAACGGCGGCGACGAGTTCGGGGCCTGTTCCATCCCCGCGAATCAATGCGACTTTATGTGCCATTTTTCTCTTTTCTCTTCCTTTAGTAGGGCTGGCTGTACTGGTTCACTCCGTCGATTCGGAATAGTTTCTGGCACTTTGTCCAGCGGAACCCAGCAGCGGTGATGGCGTTGACCACGGCCTCGATATCGGCGTCCGTGACGACGGTATCAGACTCATATCGGCATCGTGGCCAGTCAAGCAGATGTATGTCGGGAACTGGGCCTGGATAAATCCGCGTGCCTCGGTTCGAAATAAGAGTGAGAATGAGCGATCCGAACTCCTTCGGAATTTCTGGTGTGGTGTCGCTCCAGATATAGATATCCACACCGTGTAGGGTCATCATTTCTTGGCTTTCCTCCTCAATGATGGGCCGATTTGGCCCTGGGAATTGTGACATGTTTAGGTTGGGCCGTGGGGTGCGGAAACGGTCATACTATCGGGATGCAATCTTGGTTCGCTTCCCGGCTCTGCCTCATCCTCACGGGGTGCTGGTGGTTCATGCTCGGGGGCGCGACCCAGGCGATCAACGGTCCGCTTTCGGCCACGGTCGCCCGTCAAATGGGGGCAGATCCGAAAGGGGCAGCCGGCGAAGCCGGCGCATGGTTCTTTGTTTCATCCACGGTCGCCGTCGTTTTGTGTACCTTGCTCGGCGCTCGCCTGAATAGAGTCATTCTCATTCGTGTGGGAGGAGTTGGTCTATGCGTCGCCGCCGTGGCGGCGACCCTCACGAATGTTTGGAGCGTGTACCTGGCTCTCCTCGCCGTCCTGGGGGCCGCCTACGCGCTCTTGTCGGTTTGGATCAATGGGGAATTCTCCGAAGAATTCAAAATTGGAAAAGATTTGATCTGGATGCAGATCGTGAATGGATTTTGGGGCGTCGGCGCGTTGCTCGGCCCGCGAGTCGTGGCGGAGACTCTCCCCAATATCCGGGTTCCGCACCAGGCGATTTGGGTCATGGCGGTAATCGGTCTCCCGTTGGCGCTCTTCGTTCGCCGTGGCCCCACAAAAAACCAGGAGGGCGAAACAACCGCCCCCTCGCTCGTGACCATCACCCAACTCCTTCCGCTTGCGTTTGTTCTCGGCATCTACGTGGCCGCCGAGGTGGGCACATCGATGCTCATGGCGTTTCACATGACCGAGACCTTTCGGGTCACCGATAGCTTTGCGGCCAGAGTTGTGAGCGATATGTTCCTCTCCTTTACGGCCGGGCGCATGCTCCTGTCTGGCGTTTCGGCCGTGATGAACCCCAAGACCCTCGTTTTGGTCACCTCCATCTGTGCCATTGTCGCGCTTGTCCTCGCGACCCAGCCGTGGGCGTTTCGTCTCGGCTACATCCTCTTTGGATTGAGCCTTGCTCCCATCTTTCCATCGGTCATCGCATGGTCGGCGTCGGTCAATGGCCCCGGACAACGCAATGCCTCCGTCCTCGTCTTTTCGGGGTGCATCGCGGCCGCCGCCGCTCCCATCATTGGCAATGTTCTATTCAAGAATGCGCCGCAAAACGTGCCTTATCTCGGTATGGTTTCGCTGGCCCTGCTTGCCGTGCTCGCCATGTCGATTCGACCCGCAGCCAGCGAGGCAACCTCTTGAAGCTGGGAATCTGCTGTACCGATGCCCTCGGGTGGCGCGTGGTGAGGAAGAGGTGGGCAAAATGCTTTCCCGAGGCTCAGTTCTTTCACCCCGAGAACTTCGGCAACCCCTATCTGAAACGAGGGCTGCGAACCTTTGCCAAACAGTGGGCCATGCGAAAGGCGGTCTTGGCGGCAGACGCCGCCGGATGTGACCGGATCATCGTCGCCAGCAATGGAGAAGCCGGATTTATCCCGGTAAGAATTGCGCGAAAAGTTGCAATCTACGGGGATGCCAGTCATCGCCAGTTAAGCGAATTGTATAAGTTTAACCGTCCAGAGGCGAAGCTTCGCAATCGAGAAGCGCAGATGGCCCGCCTCGCCACAAATGGCGCGAAATTTGTGGCCATGAGTCAATGGTGTGCCCAAGGATTCGTGCATGACTACGGGTTGCAAACCGGGAACGTGGGGGTAATCGGCCCGCCCCTCGATCTTGATGTCCTCGACGCCGGGGAAGAGTTGTCCGATGGACCCCGAAGCGGGGCGCTCTTCATTGGCGGCGACTTTGCCAGGAAAGGCGGACCGATGCTTTTGGAAGCGGCAAAGAATCTCCCTGGTCTTCAATTCCATATTGTCACGGCGACCGAGGTCCCCTCGGCCCCACCGAATGTCACCGTGTATCGGGGTCTCGAGCCCGAGTCTCCCGAGCTCTTGAAGCTCCTTTGGTCGGCGCAGATGTTTGTGTTCCCAACGACTGCCGATTGCAGCCCGCTGGCCGTTCTCGAGGCCCAGGCGGCCGAGCTTCCCGTCATTGCCGCCAACGTCGGCGGACTGGGAGATATGGTGGTTTCAGGTCAGCACGGATGGCTGATCCCGCCGGACCGCCTGGATGACCTCCAAAGTGCGATCGATGACTTCCTCGACCGGCCCGTGGCCGCCGTCGAATATGGAGTCGCGGGGAGAAGGCGAGTGGAAGCAGAAAATGCTCTCGTCGCGCACTCACGGCGCTGGCGCGCCGTGTTGGGCTAGACCAATCTGATTGAATTGTGCAGTCCTCTGCGGGAATGAGTGACAAATCGATCGACTCATCGCGTACAACCTGTTCATGGTCACACTCTTTTTTGCCGCCTCTCTTTTTCTTGCCGCGCAGCCATTGGCTGAGAAGCCCGAATCCTATTGCGATTTTTGGGTGGGATCGTGGACGATGACCGGGCAGAGCCGCACCGCCCCTGGTAAGGATGAGTTTACAAAGACAGACTGTGAAAACACGATCACGAAAACCCAAGGAGGGCAAGTTCTCCACGAGAATTTCAAGATGCCCGGGTTTACTGGCGAGAGTTGGTCAGTCTATGATGCCCGTAAGAAAAAGTGGTTTCAAACCTGGGTAGATGCGAGCGGGGCTTACCTCACCTTCGTCGGCGAGAAGACTTCGGATGGGTTTATGTTTGTCCAAAACAACATTCCAAAGGAGATTGCGGAAAAAGGACTCGCCATGCGCATGGTTTTCAGCGACATCAAGAAAGACAGCTTCTTGTGGTGCTGGCAACGCTCGGACAACAGCGGCAAAACCTGGGAAGACCAGTGGACCCTGAACTACAAGCGCAAGAAGTAACCCAACAAAAACGATTTGGCCCTTCACAACGAATTGTGAAGGGCCAAATGTCTTTCGGGACGACCCCGTTAGTCTTTGATTCGAGCCCGAGAGGCGGTCAAGGTCGTTCCGTTGTAGGAACCCTTTACATCCACAACCGTCGTGGACCCTAAGAGGTCAAAGAACTCGGTGTCGGAGAGTTCGTTGCCATCTGCGTCCTCGTAGATCGTTTTTGCCCCCGTAGCGACTTGAACAAGCGAGCCGCTGGTGGCCGTGAAGCCAAACCACTCGCTCAGTTTCAATCGGAAAGTCCCTGTCGAGACGTCGACATCGCTCACGAGACCCTTGCCTTCGGCTTGGCCGCCGCCATCGTCATCGTTGATGTCTTCAAGCTTCAGCTTGCGGGCGACGAACTTGCCGACGAGCGCAGCCGAGTTGCTTTCCGCCTCGATCGATCCCAAGAACATGAGCTGAACAAAGTCGTCTCGTGTAATCGTCGATCCAGCGTCGCTCAGGAACTTGGTCGCGTCAGCCACGCCAATGACGAGGGTTGTCGAGGAAGGTACAAAGCCTCGTGCCTCTGTGATCTCGATGGTGATGTCCCCGTTCGACTCATTGTAGTCGACAGGCACACCCTTCACCTTCAGCTCTGGGCCAATGGTGTCTTCCAGCTTGATCGAGGTGGCCACGAGAGAATTGGAACTGGTTGAATAGGCTCCACGAATCTCCACAATCGCACCGTTGGCCAATTGCGGCCCGGCCACACCATTGTCATCGAAGATGGGTGTGCTCGCGGTGTAGGTCACCGTGAAGGAGCCTCCACCCACCATCCCTAGCGTAAAGGAGGTGGCCGTGAGGTTCGAGACGGTTCCCTTGTAGTCTTCTTGCTCGTGTCGAGTCAGGTTGGATACGGTCGAATCATCGACTTTGTTGACGACAGGAACGATCTTTGTCCCATTGTCGCCCCAATTCTTGAGGTCGAAATCGATGATGAGTGGGCTGTTGTTTCCGAGAGTCGTGCCGCTTCCGAGGCTCACGGAAATCGTGGATTTCCCTGTGCCGGCATCGAGGGCATCATCGAATTGTCGTGGCTCCAATGTGAAGCTTCCGCCCTCAAGGACCGTGAGGTCCTTTTGAACGGTGAAATTTACGAGGGTGTAGGTGTCGGTGGGAATATTGAGGCTGTTGAGGAGCTTGAAACGGGCTCCTGTTCCATCTCGGAGCGCGGCCAGATTTACCGTCACGGGTGTTGTATAGTCGACAACCGTGACCTTTTCTCCCCCAGCGCGGAACAGCTCTACCTTGTAGATGGCGACCCAGACCTGGGAGTAGCTGGAGATGTCATCGGTGATGAAGGCATTGAGTCGGCCCGTCGCGCCGGATGTCGAGCCACCGGAGGTCGATCCGCCTCCGGTGGAGCTGCCTCCACCTCCGCCGCCCCCGCCGCAGCCCGAAAGCAAGGCGATGAGCATGGCGATGCATGTGAATAAAAATAGGTTCGTGCGTTTCATTGGTTCGTTCTCACTCTCTTCTAGAGCACGGTTTGACCGGTCCTTGATACACGAAAGAAGGAATCCTGGTAGCAAAACCGGTAGCCAGTAGTGGTAAGGACGTTTTACCCTTGAAATAGATTCGGCAAAGCGGATGTGGAACGCTCACAAGAGATACTCTGAGAGGCGGTTTGTTTTACTTTCACGAAGGTTTCAGGGACCTCGCGGCAGTTGGTTCCCAGATCAAGATCAAAGCCAAGCGCGTAGTTGCTTGACGTACTGATTCACGAGCGCGTCCCAGTCCATGAAATCCTTTGCATAGGTGCGTGCGGCCGTTCTGTGTGAAGGGTTTCCTTCAATCGCTTGTCGAGTTGCAGACGCAATCTCTTCTTCGTTTTGGACCCGGTGGACAAAGGGTAACTCGGGAAGATTGATGGCCCCCGCCGGGCTCACGACTACGCTCAGCCCCGCAGCAAGAGCCTCGGCCACTACCAAGGGTTGTCCCTCGCTCCGGCTCACCAAAATCAGACACGAATAGTCGGTCAGGCGGTCGCGGAGGGTGCTGCGATCCCATTCCCCGAGGTGACTTGCCTCCGGGGAGAGCAAGGGGTCCTTTACCGGCCCCACGAAATCACACACCAGGCCGGAGTCTTTCAGGGCACGCTCCACCCAGTCTTGCCTCTTTCGTTCTTCGATTCTTCCCACACAAATCGCCTTTCCGTTTCCGGCATGGGGGTCAAACCGAAACTCGTCCACTTCGGTTCCGTTGGGCTGGAGCGCGATCTTCGCCCAAGGATTCTTCTTTCGGATTTCCGCGCCAAGGGTGTCGGTTAGGACCATTTGGTAGCGCGCATAGCTGCACATCCTCAACAAACGCCGGGAGTCCTTGCTCAGGTTGCCCCAGTCCCACGCGTGGTGACTCGTCGAGATGACCTTGGCCCGCTTGAGGAGACCGGCCCACATGACACGGCTCACGGCACGGTCATTGTGGCAATGGATAAAGTCCAAGGGGCCAAGCTTCAGGAGTTCTCTTGCCGCTTTTCGCTTTCGCTCATTGACGATGTGGACCTCGTGGCCCATCGCCCGCAACCGCGTGGTGTACTCCCAGATGATGCTCTCGACGGCCCCATACCCTTGGGGTGGAATGGGCAACAGCCCAAACCCCACCTGAGCTATCCGAAGAGGGCGGTCCGATTTCATCGCCCTCCATTATCTCGCGATCTGGCTATTCAGTGCGCAGAGCTACGATCGGATCGAGCTTGCTCGCGCTGAGCGCGGGGAAGAATCCGAACACGACGCCGATGATGGCGGAAAATGCCGCCGCGCCCAAGGCCGCTGTGATGGGGAAGGGAAGCGGTAAGCCGCCCTTGTTCGGGAATTCTTTCACTACGGTCAAGGCCGTGACGCCCAACCCCAGGCCATAGGCAATGCCCATGCCGATCAAACCTCCAACGAGACTGAGCGTGGCAGCCTCAATCAAGAATTGGAGCAAGATCGTACGCCGGGGCGCGCCCACCGCCTTTCGGAGACCAATTTCTCTTGTTCGCTCCGTGACCGAAACGAGCATGATGTTCATGATGCCGATGCCGCCGACGAGCAACGAGAGAGCCGCGATTCCGGCGAGGAGGGTTCCGGCCACCCCGACGACGCCCTGAAAGACCTTCAAAACGTTTTCCGAGCTTTCAAGTTCGAATACCGCTTTGTTCCCGGTGAGGCCCATGAGCGTGACCCAGACTTTGTCCATCACGTCATTCGGCTTTTCACCCTTTTTCGCCTTCATGACCACGAGGTCGACGCGGCGATCTCCCACCCACTTTTGATTTGCGGTCGAGAGAGGGACAAAGCAAACTTTTGTATTCCGATTGCCCATCAATTCGAGCTTCTCGGTGACCCCGACCACCTCTAAGACAATGCCAGGGAATTGGATCAGCTTGCCGAGCGAATCGCCGGATGGGAAGAGAATCTTCTCCACTTCATCCGAGATCGTGCAGACATTTCTGACCATCGCCAAGTCCTCTTGGTTCAGATGCCGGCCTTTCGTGAGAGTCACTGAGTTCAGTTCGATAAACGCAGGATCGATGGCATTGATCCGCACTTCTTTCGCTTCTTTTTCGGCAAACGTCGCCTTTTTCTGACCCAGTTCTCGATACCCCGCTGTAACGGCCACTTCGGGCACTCGCTTTCGGATCAACTCGATGACCTCGGGGGTCAATCCGTCGAAACCTCCCAGCGTTTCACCGGCCTTCAGCCTCCCTGGGTTATAGCTCAGGTAAAGAGTGTCCGATCCGATCTTAGAAAACTCCTTCGCGAGGTACACCTGGAACCCGTTTGAGATCATGGTGATGATGGTGACGCTCATGACACCGATGATCACCCCGACCATGGTCAGGAAGGCGCGCAGCTTGTGCAGCCGCAGCATGTTCAGCGCGATACGAAAGCTTTCGAAGACGTTCATGGAGGTTAGTTAAACGCGCCTCGACGAGCTGGACCGGTGAATTCTGGCTTCACGATCTCTTGCCCGGCTTTCAATCCGGATTTGATCTCGATGGTCGCGCCCGATTTTGCTCCGACAACCACATCGACTCGGTTTGAGGTGTCCCCTGGCTTGGCCGTTGCCGCAGGCTTCGTCATCACGAAGGTTCCTTTGTCGTCGGTGCCAAGGTATTCGGCCGGGATCGTCACCACGTTCTTCAGTTCCTTGATGTTCACGGTGCACTTTGCGTTCATTCCGCTTTTCAGGGCCGGGTTCATCTCGTTAAACCGGACCTCCACCTCGTAGCGAACCACCTGATCGGTGCTCGATTGCCCGGTGGCCGTCGCCGTGCTACTTGGAGCGATTTTGCTCACAAGACCGGTGAACTCAACCCCTGGAATCGCATCCACAGAAATCATGGCCTTAGATTCCAGTTCAAGCTTGGCGACATCAATTTCATTGATGTCGAGCTTCACGATCATCGTGGTTCGATCTTCGATCCGGACAATCGGACTTCCGTTGCTGAAGCTTCCGATGCTCGTGACGAGTTCGCCCTCTTGGATCAGCTTTTTCGAGACCACACCATCGATAGGGGCGCGAATCTCGGTTTCACCGAGCAGTCGGCGAGACTCGCTCAGGCTATTGGAGATCTGATCCACCGTGGCCTGGGCTTGGTTACGCGATTCTGCAAGAGCATCTGCGTCTCGAAGACCGGCTTCGGCATCCCGCACACTCGCCGCCGCAGTCATGTATTCCTGCCGCTTTGTGGTGTCCTGAATCTTGTTTGCCACGGCTCGATCGAGTTCTGCTCGGGCTTGTCGAATCCCCTCATTCGCTTGGGCGAGTTCGAGTTCTTCGCTCTGACGAAGTCGGTCCTGCCTCTCTTGGGCATTTTTCAACTTACTCTGCGCGAGTTGCAAGTTCAACTGGGCATCTTCGTACTCTCGAAGACTGATGAATCCCCTTTCGTACTGAATCTTCTTTCGAGAAAAGTCATTTTCGGCATTGCCAACGCCGGCTTTTGCGTCTCCCAAAGCGGTGGAGACAGCGGCTCGTTCGTTTGGCTGCGTCACCTTCACCAGTTGATCGCGCTTTTGCATGGCGGATTTGTACGAAGCCTCTGCTTGTTGGATCGCCAGCTTGGTCAGATTCGGTTGGATGTTGAGCTCTTGTTGGAGCTGTTGAAGCCGGAGCCTCGCCCTGTCGAGGGCCGCTTGGGCCGTCACGCGGCGCTGGGTGATCTCAATTCCTGTTCTTCGGACTGAGCTGAGGGCCCCTCGCATTTGGGCTTCGTCGGACTGCACCTTGTTTCGGGTTTCTTGGGGATCAATGATCGCGATCAGGTCTCCCTTCTTCACGACATCGCCTTCTTGAACTAGGAGCTTTGCGAGTCGGCCCGAAACCTGGCTCTTCACTTCGACGGACTGGATCGCGTCAATCGGACCCGTATCGACCACGGATTCCGTGATCGTCCCGAGCGAGACTTTGTAAGCATCTTTGTTATCGGATTTGCCCGCGTTGGCGCCTCGAGCCTTCATCAGACCCACCGCGCCGATACCACACACGCCCACAAGCACAGCCGCAATGATCAGAACCGTCTTTTTCATGATTCGATGTCATTTTCGTACAAGTCGGGAGCATCCCGCTTGCCAGACGGCAATTTTAGGCACTTTAGCCTATTGAATTGGCCATGGAGCCCCGCGCCGAGCCGGAAACTTGGTTCCGGGCGGTGCGACGATATACACGGTGTTTCTGCTGACAGCCCAAGCCGCCTCGAAATCGGCGCGCTTGTAAATATGTCTTTCCAGAGCCCGCGAGCCCGGATCGTTAAAGATCGGGTCCCCCTCTTTTGTGAATCCAACGAGCACAACGAGGTGACCATCGTTTTCTTCGCGCTTGCCTTTGCCTCTCAGCAAACCGTAGCTCACCGACGTCGCGATCGGGAGACCCTGTTCAATCCAAGCTTCTGCCTCGGACAGGTTATGGAGCCGTGTGACAAACGACCGGAAGCCTTGTTGGCATGCAAACGCTGTATTAAAGGTCCAGTTTCCGGTGCCGCCCCAGGTCTGGTCATAGACTCCTGTCTGGACCGTCGGGACCTCGTACCGCCACTTAGGGTTGCCCGTGATTGCTCCATAGTAATTCAGGATCATCGTGAGGCTTGTCGGCGAGCAAAGCACCCCGCCGTTCGCGTAGTCGCCTTGGTTGAACTTGGGGACGGGAATCACCTTTCCCCACACCTTCTGGTTGCTCGGAGGATTTGGGTGCTTCGTAGCAGAGTTCACCGCAGAGAATCCGAGCCGATGCAGGGTGGGGAAGAAGCCTGACCTTCCTGGAGTCGCGGTCACTCGATATTCCCATTCGGTGGTCGGCCGTTCCAGAATCCAAGTGTCCGTATAGACAGTCCCATCGGGATCACTTTGCGCATTCTTACTTGTACGGAACGGCTCGAATTCGCTCCACACGGCGAGGGTGTAGAACTTCGTTTTATGGTCGGGATAGACCGCGCGGGCCTCGATGGTGAGGACAGATTCCTCCGGAGCCCGGGCGTCGAGCGACATCACAATGTCGTCGACCGGGTGGGGGGAAACGACCTTGCCCTCGAAGACGGTCTTGACCGACCCTGGACCAGCGACCTCAAGGTATTGGTTCGGAACCTGACTGGAGGCGAGAAGTATGGCGGGAAGCAGTGCTGGGGCCCACATGACCCTATTTTACGCACACAGGCGCAGCTTCCGTCCAGGTTTCTACTTCTATTCGGTAGTCATCGAAGATCGACTGGAGGTCGGCGACGGTGTTGCACTGCGTGATCTTGGCGCGGACTTGGCTTGCGCCGGGAGCCCCTTTGATATAAATGGGAAGTTGCCCCCGCAGGGCTCGGATGGCGCGAATCTCTGCTTCTTGCACCATCGCCGGCTCAAGACCCACGGTCTCTTCGAAATCGAACACTCCGCATTCGTACGCAACCATGAGCCTCGCGTGCCGCAGAGCGCACTCGATGCGCGCATCGAGGGTAGGAGCGGCGGGGGCAGGATCGCCCATGAGAGCGGCACGAATGCTTTGGAGAGACCACGGATTGCTGATCGCGGCTCTGCCGACCATCACTCCGTCGCACCCGGTCCGCTCCAACATGGTGAGAGCATCTTGCCCCGTTTTGACATCGCCATTGCCGATAAGCGGAACGTGAACCTTACTCCTCAAGCTCTCAATCAAGGCCCAGTCGGCCTCGCCATCGAATCCTTGCTTGGCGAAGCGAGCGTGAAGAGTGATCATCTTTGCGCCGCGATCTTGAAACCGTTGAACCAGATCGGGCGCGGCGAACAGTGAGTAGTCCCATCCTGCGCGGACCTTCACCGTGACCGGGATCTTCACTGCCTTGACCACGGCGTCGACGATTCTTTCGGCGAGGTCAGGATCCTTGAGCAACGCGGCTCCCGCACCCGTTTTGCAAACCTTGGGGACCCAGCATCCCATGTTGATATCGACAATGTCTGCGCCCGCTTCTTCCACGATTCTCGCGGTTTCTGCCATGGTGTCCACATCGCCCCCGAAAATCTGGATGCCCAAAGGGCGTTCTTGCGGATGAATTCGGAGCTTCTTGTAGGTCTTCTTCGCTCCGTAGTGAATCGCCATGGCGCTCACAAATTCGGTGAACATGAGCCCCGGGTTGCCAATTTCTTTCGCGATTCGGCGCATGGCGATGTTGCTCACATCCTCCATGGGTGCGAGTACCAAGGGACACTCGATCTGGATATCTCCTACCTTGAAACCTGCCTGCTTCACCGGGGGATATGGTACCGCCCCGGGTATAAGGGAGCTATGACCCCCGATGATTCCCCCGTTGAAAATACAGAAGAGATTACAAAAACGGCGCGGCAACACATGGACCAACTGGAAAGTGAATACACCGAGAAGTTTGACGAGATTTCGCAGAGGGTGAACCAAGCCAAGGCAACTCGCGAGAAAAAGCAAGCCCAGGCCAGCCAAAAGCTCGAGAAGGAAAACGAGGCGAACAAAGGGCTTGGGTACGGGTTGGCGATTGCCTACGCGGTGATGGGGATGCCTCTCGCGGGGCTGGGGGTAGGGTACTTGCTCGACAAGGCGTTCGGGACCCAATCTTTGCAAGCGATCTGCGCTGGCCTTGGCTTTATTCTTGGCATGGGCTACGTGGTGATCCTCTCGAAGCGCTTAAATGGCGACTCGTAACCTTTTCAACGCCCGGACGGCGATGGTGGGCGTCCTCGTTGGGGCGGGGGTTTGTCTCCCGTTTGGGGTGGAGGCCGCGGGCTTCTTTCTCCTCTCGGTTCTCGTGAGTAGCCTCTCCGGTTTCGCCCTCTGGCGCGGCATTCAAATGTTTGCGGCCGCGGGGAAAGGGGAACGCAAGGCGTTGCCTTGGGTTGCAGGGACGATGCTTCTGAGCCTGGTCAAATTGCCGTTGCTTTGGCTCGTTTTTGCTTCGGCGGCACGTGTGTCCTCGGCGGCTTTGGGGGCCTCCGCATTCGCTCTTGTTCTGGTATACTGCTCCCTAATCGGTTGGGCTGCTAGCAGGCCAACGGGTGACCCCAACGACAAGAACTAGAGATCCATGGAGACCTCCTTACTCAACGGCGCGTTAATGGCCTCTTCTGGCGGCCACGAAGGGCATTTTGTCACCAGCTGGGCTGGAATGATGATCTATTTCGGTCTAATGATCGGAAGCATATTCCTTGTACTCAACTTGGCAAAGAAAGGTTTCACTGGAAAGCGAGTTCCAGGGCGAGACCGAGCCGGGATGTTCGCAGGAGCCTTTGAACAGCTTTATCTGTTCATCGAAAACCTCTGCGTTGGAATCATCGGCCCCCACGGGAAAAAGTACATTCCACTGATCCTCACGTTCTGGTTGATCATCTTCGCCGCGAATCTGGTTTCTGTCTTCTTCCCTTATTCGCCGAGCATGGACTTCAGCTTCACTCTTGGATTGGCGATCATGTCCATTGCCTATGTGCAATGGGAGGGCGGGAAAGCGAATGGTGTCATGGGGCACCTTTCTCACTTTAAGGGTCCAAAGCTGACCGGAGCGCTTGTCGCCATCAGCTTCCTTATCTTCCCGATTGAAATCGTTTCCGAGTTGATGAAGAACGTTTCGCTCTCGATTCGACTTTACGGAAACATTTTTGGTGGCCACGAAGCCACCGCCGCCATGAACGAGCTCCTGAAGTTCAAGATTGGCGAGTACTACTGGGGAATCCCCGCCGGGGCATTCTTGGTGCCGGTCAAGTTCATGACATGCTTGGTGCAAGCCCTTATCTTTAGCTTGCTCACCTGCGTATACCTCTCGCTTGTCACGCACCACCACGAGGATCACGGCGACGATCATGGAGATGGCCACGATCACGCGGAAGCACTCCCCGCCGCATAAAACGACTTTCGACAACATAACAAAGGAAAATAACTAGGAGAACTATAGAAAAATGGCAGGACTCGGACTTGGTTTAGCTGTACTTGGTGCAGCCATCGGACTCGGACTTATTGGATACTCGGCTATGGCCGGTATGGCACGACAACCAGAGGCAATCGGCAAGCTTCAAACCGCTATGCTGATCGCAATGGCGTTCGTTGAGTTGGTCTTCCTTCTCACCGCTTTCGTCTTGGCTGGTCAGTTCGTCGCTATCGGACAATAATCCGAACCGTTGTTTCCCCGCCCGGTCTAGGGTGGGGAAACAACAAACACTTTAACTTTCTCTTTCCAAACCTAATCTCTTATGAGCGCACAAACAAAAGAAACAGGTGGATGGCCCACGGGTGCCAAGGTCGTCATCGGTCTCATCGTAGCCGTGATTGGCTTCTGGGTCAGTAAGAACGTCCATCTTGGGTTTTACGACTATTTGAAAACCAACATCGGGCTGGACTTGGATCTCGGCAAGACCGTCTCGGTCATCGGTGTCGTGTACATGCTCGCACCGGTGCTCAACACATTTTATTACCAACCTCTGAAGAATGCGATCAACGATCGCCATTCGGAGTTGGAGAGCACATTTAGCGAAGCGGAAACGCTTCGAAATGACATGGCTTCCATGAAGCGAGAATATGAAGCTCGCCTCAAGGAAACCGAAGAAAATGCTCGCCAACAAATCCAAGATGAGATCCGCAAGGCTCAAGATATGCGGCAATCTCTCATGGCGGAAGCCTCGAGCAAAGCGGACGAAATGGTTCGCAAAGCAAGCGAGGAAATTGCAGCAGAGCGTGAGCGTGTCATCGGTGAACTCCGAATTCAGACTGTCAACCTTGCTCTCGGCGCGGCCGGCCAACTCTTGGCAAGCAACGTGGACAACGACAAGAACCGAAAGCTGGTCGAAGAATTCATCGAGAAGGCAGAGGTGCCAGTCTAAGCAATGGACACACGCGTCGCGAGTCGATATGCCCGCGCCCTTTTCGAGGCCGCAAAGAAGGCTGACATCATCTCAAGCGTCGCCGACGATCTTGAGGGCGTGGCTCATGCCCTCTTGAACAACGATGGGTTTCGACGGTTTCTGGAAAGTCCCCTTCGATCGAAGGCCGACAAGATCAACTTGGTCACGACGGTCTTTGGCGATCGAGTCACGGCTCTCACCCTCTCAGCTGTGCGCCTGATGGTGGAGAAGAAGCGTGAAGGGATTCTCCTTGAAGTGCGAGAACAATATCTTGACCTGAAGCGAGTCCACGAAGGACGCCTGAAGGTGAAGATCATGTCCGCAACGCCGCTCGAAAGTGGGCAGCGAGACGCGATCGTAAAGAAAATTGAAGGAGCCACCAAACGAACGGTGGAGGCAGAAGAAATCCTTGATCCAAAGCTCCTGGCTGGAGTCAAGGTGGAGTACGACGGGTATGTCATGGACGGAACTGTCCAAGGCAACTACGAAAAACTCCGAGAGCAACTGATTTTTGATCTACTAAAACAAAGTTAACAGCGGTACCACACCGCAGGATAAGCGAACAAAAATGGCGATTCGACCCGAAGAAATTACATCGATCCTCCAGACAGAGCTTGAGAAATTCGAGCGCTCTGGCGCACCCGAGCATGTGGGTACCGTTCTGCAAGTTGGCGACGGCATTGCCCGCATCTACGGCCTCCCCGACTGCCAAATGGGTGAACTCCTCGAGTTCCCATCGGTAGGCGTGTACGGCCTCGCTCTCAACCTGGAAGAAGACTCTGTTGGTGCCGTTATCATCGGCGAAGACACAGGCATCAAGGAAGGCGACCCGGTCAAGGAAACCGGTCGAATCATTGAAATTCCTGTCGGTAAAGCATTGCTTGGCCGCGTCGTAAACGGATTGGGCCAACCCATCGATGGCAAGGGTCCGATCGTTACCGACGAGACCCGCCGAATTGAGTTCCTTGCCCCGGGCGTTGTTCAACGACAACCGGTGAAGGAGCCTCTTCAAACGGGGATCAAAGCCGTTGACTCCATGATCCCTGTAGGACGCGGACAACGAGAACTTATCATTGGCGACCGACAAACTGGAAAAACCAGCGTCGCGATTGACACCATCATCAACCAGAAGTACACGCACCAGCCGGGCGAATCCCCGATGTACTGCATTTATGTAGCTATCGGACAAAAGATGAGCTCGATCGCTCGTGTTGTCGAAACCCTTCGCGAGACGGGCGCCCTCGAATACACCATCGTCGTTGTTGCGGCTTCGTCCGACTCGAACGCGATGCAGTACCTCGCCCCATTTGCCGGTGCGGCCATGGGTGAGTACTTCATGAACCGAGGCGAGCACGGATTGGTGGTCTACGATGACCTTTCCAAGCACGCTCAAGCCTACCGAGCGCTTTCGCTCCTGCTCCGACGACCTCCCGGACGAGAAGCCTACCCAGGAGACGTTTTCTACCTTCACAGCCGCTTGCTGGAGCGCGCCTGTAAGCTCTCCGACGAGGAAGGCGCAGGTTCGCTTACCGCTTTGCCGGTCATCGAAACTCAATCGGGCGACGTTTCTGCGTACATCCCGACGAACGTTATCTCCATCACCGACGGCCAAATCTACCTTGAGCCAGACCTCTTCTTTGCCGGTGTTCGACCTGCAATCAACGTCGGTATCTCGGTCAGCCGTGTGGGTGGAAACGCTCAAATCAAGGCGATGAAGTCGGTTTCAGGAAAGCTGAAGCTTGAAATGGCTCAATACCGAGACGTGGCGGCATTCGCGCAGTTTGCAAGCGACCTCGATAAGGCGACCCAAATGCAGCTTCTTCGCGGCCAAAAGCTCACCGAACTGCTGAAGCAAGGACTTGCGACACCGTACGACGTGATCGACGAAGTCGTGGTCATCTACGCCGGAACAAACGGAATCTTCGATGAGATTCCAAACGACAAGATTCCTGGATTCGAGAAGCACATTCTCCACACCGTCCACAACGACTTCCCCGACGTCATCGAGGAACTCCGAAAGACAAAGGCGATGAGCGATTCTCTCGAAGAGAAACTCAAGGTCGCATTTGGAAAGGCCAAGGAGTCTTTCTCCGCCTAAATCAACTCCTTTCCCTCCTAGGTGCATCCAATCTGGGAGGGAAAGAAACACTTTTTTGAACCTGTATGGCAACACTGAAGCAAATTCGACAGCGGATTAAAACGGCGAAGAACATTCGCCAAATCACCAGGGCGATGAAACTCGTCTCTGCCGCGCGTTTGAAAAAGGCTCAAGATAAGGTGCTGGAAGCCAGACCGTACGCAGATAAGATGCGGGAGTTTATGGCGAGCCTCGGAGCCGCAGGCGAGCTTCCGCAACACCCTCTTCTCGCGAAGCGTCCCATTCAAAATTACGCCGTCATCATTGTCACGGCCGAGCGAGGTCTTGCCGGATCTTACAACACGAACCTGATCAAGGCGAGTTCGGACTTCTTGAAGAAGACCGATGGCAAAGCCTCCTTGTTCACAGTGGGGAAGAAGGGCAGCCTGTTCTTCGGGAAGCGTGGCTACAACATGGTGGGCACCCATACCATCGCGAGTAGCGGCGCAACGTTCGAAGACGCTGTGAAGGTGACTAAGGTCGCCACCGACTTGTACACCTCTGGCGAAGTGGACGCAGTGTTCGTGGTTTACGCCAAGTTTTACAGTGCAATTCGACAGGTTCCGCAAGTTGTTCAACTCCTTCCCATCGAGCCTCCAAAGGCCGAGGGGGAAGTGGCCTCGGCGACGAGTTCGAGCAAGGAATACTCCTACGAACCGGCCCCGGTGGACCTTCTCAAGATTCTGTTGCCTCGATTCGTGCTTACCGTTACATTCCAAGCTTTGCTTGAATCTACGGCATCGGAGTTTGGTGCACGAATGACCGCGATGACCAGCGCCACGGATAACGCCGCAAAGATGATCGATGGATTGACTCTGAAGGCAAACCGCGAGCGTCAAGCCTCGATCACCAAGGAAATCTTGGAAGTCGTCGGCGGAGCCGAAGCCCTCAAGGGATAATTCCTCAGAACCACACAAAAAAGCCTTCTGGAGACTTCTCCAGAAGGCTTTTTTTGCTCAATTGCCCGAAAAATTACCTGTTTCTTGCGACTAGAACACCACGGGAGTCATTCTTGTTATAGAATGAGGGGGTTAGGTCTATGACCTGTTTGCCCATTTCTGGGTTTCGAAAGGAGTAAAAATGAAGAAAGTCGCTTTTGCAGTCCTCGGACTGTCCACACTCGTCACTGGCGCCCAAGCGGGGGTTGCTTACAGCAGCCTGCTTACCTCTGGGATCTCGTCTTACTACGCTGCTACTGGGGCTACAGCAGGTACCGGAGCTACCAGCTTGACTCGACTTCTGCTGGATGATGTGCAAATGCACCCCGCAGATGCTGGAAAGGTTATCCAATCCGTTACGTTTGGCCTCGTCCAAAACGACCCAGCCGCATTTAAGTTCCGAGCTCGAATTCGATTCTACAACGACAACGCCGGCATTCCAGGAACCTACATCGGGGGCGTGAGCTTTAACTTCGGGAACGTCGCCCAGGGCATCTACAATCAGCCATTGGCACTCACGTCATTCGGAATTCTTACACCCGCGAGCGGCAAAATGTGGATCGGAATGGTTTTCGATGGAGATAGCTCGGCTGCAGGCACGGTTCCAACCGCTGCTCAGTTGAACCAACTCGGCATCTACTCCAGCACAACCGTGACGAAGGGCTTCTCGAATGCGGACATCCGCCGAACGAACAACCCAGGAAGCTTTGTTTCTGTGGTGCCTGGTCCAAACTCCATCATCAACGCTTCTGACAATTCGAAGCTTGGCTACGAAGTCAGCGTCGTTCCAGAGCCAGCCACCATGGCTGCTCTTGGTCTCGGCATTGCCGCTCTCGCTCGACGAAAGCGCAAGTAATCAATCTTCTCAACGAAACGAAGACAGCGACCTGGTCCCATTTGGGGCTGGGTCGCCTGCTTTTACTTGTCCCGTCGAGGTCGTCCATCGAACCCCGGGTGCTTGAGGTCCTCGTCGAGGCCGAACGCTAAGTAGTCTTCCCAAGAGTTGGGATCGATGTCCTTGGCTCGCTTCACCCGAGAGGGCATTGGCGGAGGCGCCTGCTCCTCGCGCTTTAGTTTTGCCAGATCGGCCAGGGAGCGAATCTTGAGAGGCTCTTTCGAACCCATCGCGCGTTCTTCGCGCTCATGAATGTGCTGTCGAATCGCCTCGCTCAACCCTTTGGGGATCATGGCAACATCGCGCCCCACGGTCATATGCGATGCCGGGATTCGAAATAGCCCGCGGTCAAGAATGGCGTAGACCGTCCTGCCTAAGACTTGGAGGGGCCACGACTTCGTCCCTTTCGGAGGTCGATTGGACGTGAGAGGGTACACCAAGGCCCCATCTTCTTCGGCCCAAGCCACGACGACAGGCCGAGTCTCCTTCGCCGAGAAAGAGGCGAGATCTGTACCCTCCACTCGGACGATCGCAATCGCGCCGTGGTCTACCATGGCTTAGGATTGAGCCGATTCGCGGATATCCGTGGTGCCCTCAAAGGGTCGAAGATCTTTCTGGAGCAGTTCAGCCTTCATCTTTGGGACGCCCGTGAGAAGGAGGCATGGCAACTCGCCGATCATTTGTTTCACTTGGTTTCGATTCAGCGCGAGGACCTTCTGCAGGTGGCCAATGAGTTGCTCGTCTTTGTGGCCCGTCCCCGTGAGATAGATGTCGTACCGCTTGTCGTCTTGGTGGAAGGAGTACTTGTGGGTCGCCGCAGAAGCATCCCCAGACGAAGCAATGGGAATCTCTCGGTCGCATTGCTCGCAAATGAGCCCCACCGACTTCTCGGAGTAATAGTTGAGCGCATTGCAGAACCCGCAACGAACTTGCGAAACCTTGAGAACGACGCCTCGGACAATTGGCATGAGGCGGTGGCATTCCCGGCAAGTCTCATCGTCTTCTGGCACGTCCATGAACTCGTTTTTGGCGTGGCAGTACGGGCAGATGATGACCGCGTGGCCCACCTCTTTGATGGTGCGATAGCACATGACAGCGTAGACGAGGGAAGCGACGCCCCCCAATGCCAGCAGCCAGCCCAAATAGACAAGCGACCCCTGGTAGTAAATGAGCACCGCCCCAAAAAGCAATGCAAAAAGGCCCCCCGCCCCGTACAAAATCGCAGCCCCACCACGTTCTTCGACGACATCACTCGTTCGCTTCGGATGATCCATTGTTAACCCTCTGTTCTCAAGTATGGACGGAATTCTTACCAAATTCACACCTTTGTATTGAACGATCCTAGCAAAGTCATGGGAATTTCTCGATTTGGGGTTGTTTCGGCGATCCCGAATCCCTTACAATTGACACATGCCCACATCAACTTTGTCTTTGCTGTCGCGCCTGGCGCACGAAGGAATTCCCAGTGTGCTCAAGGCCACCTCGGACGAGCAAGCGATCCACATCACCGAGCAATACGGAACTCACAACTACCACCCCTTGCCGGTCAATATCGTGAGTGGTCATGGGGCCATTGTTCAAGATGGTCACGGAAAGGATTACATTGACTGTATTGGTGCCTACTCGGCGGTCGCCCACGGCCACCTCAACCAGAGCATTCTCGATGCCATGAGGATGCAGATGGAACGGATCACGCTGACGAGCCGGGCCATGTACAACACCGAACTCGCCCTTTTCCTTGAGGCGCTCGCTGAGTATTGCGAAATGGACATGGTGTGCCCCATGAATACGGGCGCCGAGGCGAACGAAACGGCGATCAAGCTTGCACGAAAGTGGGCGTACACGAAGAAGGGAGTTCCGATGAATCAAGCCGAGATTTTGGTTTGCGAAGGAAACTTCCATGGCCGGACAACGACTATCGTCGGGTTCAGCTCCGAGGAGCAGTATCACAAGTACTTTGGGCCGTACGGACCCGGCTTCAAAATGGTGCCTTATGGAGACCTGAAGGCGATGGAAGCCGCTATTACTCCGAACACGGCCGCGATCTTTGCGGAACCCATCCAGGCAGAGGGCGGGGTGATTATTCCGGAGGCTGGCTACATGAAGGGTCTGCGCGACCTTTGCGATAAGAACAACGTGCTCCTGATTTGGGATGAAGTCCAAACTGGGTTTGCCCGCACAGGCGCCAAGTTCGGGTGGATGCACGAAGCCGCGAAGCCAGACATCATGACCGTAGGGAAACCACTGGGAGGAGGGATTCTTCCGGTGGCCGCGACCGTCGGGCAGAAGCATGTGATGTCGGTGTTCGAGCCCGGTGATCATGGCAGCACGTTCGGAGGGAACTCGCTCGCCGCAGTTGTCGGTCTTGCCGCTCTCATCGAATTCGAGCGCGAAGACTATGTGGGTCAGGCGATTCAGAAAGGAAAGTTTCTCATGGATGGCCTCGCGGCCATCGGGCACCCTGCGATCATCGACATTCGAGGCAAGGGCATGCTGATTGGGCTTGAGTTTGCAGAGGGCTTCGACACGAAGGCTCTCGCCCATGCTCTCATCGAGGAAGGGGTCTTGACCAAAGAGACCCGAAGCCGAACCTTCCGATTCTCCCCTCCGATTGTGGCGACCGAGGCTGACTTGGCCGAGGCGGTGGAGCGGGTCAAGCGAGCCATTGCAAAAGTCGGCTGACGCCGGGGCCCAAGCCAAACCCTATTCCGTCGCCCCTCCCCCAGTACTGGGGGAGGGGCGACGGCTTTATGCCCCCCGTAGAGATTCCCAGTCGAAACCCTGTTCTAGACCTAGTTCCCATATTGTGCCCTTTAATTAAGTGTTTTTATGTCTACTATCTATAGTAAAAACTATCGGACAAATTGACATTCTTCCCATATTCTGCCCAAATTCCCCTTGCAGAGTCGCCCCCTTTGCTATAGAATCCATGCAGACGAATTCTTTGCA
>CAZBXR010000008.1:24394-44408 GCA_964496145.1 uncultured Chthonomonas sp.
GACAAAAATTCGATAGGCTGGCAAGCATGGATGCAGCGCTGGCCTATCACACATTCACCACGAAGAGACAAGGCCATGGACAAGACGAGCGCAGCACTACCGAACAAGCCGCTCGTGGGTACCGAAGAGGCCCTCATCGATGATAAGAACCGACTTCTCATCAGCAAGAAGAAGCGGGAGCGTCTGGGGGATGACTTCGTTCTTGCCTTTGGCAACCTAGGGTGCCTCGTCGCCTATCCGCAGTGGGCATGGGATCGAATGTGTTCCGAAGTTTTGTCCTACTCGGCGATCAATCAAGGGCGCGACATGATCACAAGGCTGCTCATGGCCGACGCCGTGGACGAGTTGAATTGTGATCAACAAGGGCGGCTGACGATTCCGCAACCCTTGCGAGATAAATCGAAAATTTCTGGGGACGTCATCCTCGTTGGGCTGGGAGACCGGGTGGAAATCTGGGCCAAGTCTGCGTGGGAAGAATTTAATAAGTATCCCGACGTGTACGGCCGTGAGCGGCGCGAAGGGTTTGAAAATGCCTACCTGTTGATGACAGGACAAGGGGGCTAGTGTTGGCAGAACATACCTCGGTGATGGTTGCCGAGGTCTTGCAATGGTTGCGTTGCAAGCCGGGGGACTTGGTGGTCGATGGGACCCTCGGACTGGCGGGGCACTCGCTTGAGATCGTCAAGCGTATCGCACCCGGCGGAATTCTCATCGGCCTAGATTGGGACGAGCAGATGCTATCGATGGCGCAAGAGAGACTGGGGAATGTATCGGGGGTGAAAACACATCTTTTCCACACCGATTACCGAGCCCTGTCTGAAAAGGTCTCCCAAGTGAGCCCCTCGCGCGGGGCAGATGGCATCTTGCTGGATTTAGGTCTCAACAACGCCCAGATTGAAGATTCGTCTCGTGGAATCAGTTTTCGAACAGACGGGCCTCTGGATATGCGTATGGATCGGTCGGTGGGAGAGCCTGCATCGGCTTGGCTGAATCGCGCCACCGCCGCGTCGATCGAGCGGGTCCTAAAGGACCTGGGAGATGAGCGCTGGGCGAAGAGAATCGCTCAGGTTATCGTCGACACTCGCAAGGAAACCCCGCTCAAGACGACTTTTGATCTTGTGAATTGCATTGATCGCGCCGTGCCCAAGGCGATGCGAGATAAGCATTTGCACTTTGCTACCCGGACATTTCAAGCCATCCGAGTCCACCAAAATTCCGAATTGGACGGATTGGAAGAGTGTCTGACCGAAGCCGCCCAAGCGCTGGCCCCCGAAGGGACCTGCGTGGTGCTGAGCTACCACAGTGGAGAAGATCGCGCTGCCAAGCGCGCTTTCCGCGCCCTCGCCGAAACCGGCGAGTTTGAAGATTTGACCCGGAAGCCATTGGTGCCGAGAGATGACGAGGTTCGAATGAACCCAAAAAGTCGAAGTGCCAAATTCCGGGCGATTAGGAGAAAATCATGAGTGCTGCTCTCGCTCCCCGTCCCGAACGACCCCAGATCCACCGTCCACGGACTCGCACGACAACCCAGCGAGCCCAACGAGCGAAGGTGCAAGCCATTGCCCGTGGTGAGATTGCGGTCCGCCCGGCGGTTCGATTCCAGAGCACGGTTCTCAGCCAAGTGATCGTGTGGGTGTCTTTGGTCTTCATGGTCTATGCCGTGAGTGCCCTGGTCGCTCACACCCAACTGGAGCAGTCCCGACGTGCCGCGATCCAAAGTGCAGAAAGACTCCGCGGAGTCCGCAACGAGATCACGCAGCTTCGAAAAGATTTGAGCCTGATCCAGTCGCCGCAGCGCCTCGAAAGCTGGGCCAAACTTCACAATTTTCAATCTCCGTATGGGGCGCTTCCTCCGTCTGAATTGAAAGAGGTGAAGCTTGCCCAGCACTAAGCCCATTCTCACTCCCCGAGGTCGTTGCGCCTTGTGGGTGGTCACGGCTATGTTTGCCGCCTCTGGCTTTAGCCAAGTCAACCGGCAGGTGATCCAAGCCAACTCCACGATTGAGTTAGCCAAAAAGTCCAATCGCTACACCATCGAGCGAGTGGACAAGGCCTCGCGCGGAAACATCGTCTCGGCAGACAATCAGGTCTTGGCGCAAACCGTCGATCGTTTTGAGCTTCGCGTGGACTTGCGCAAGATCCCGCACACGCCGGGGTTCTACACCGAGTTTAGTGATGCAGCCGGGGTGAGTGCCGCCGAGTTGGCTTCTGCGGTCGTTGCCGGCAAGAAGTCGATCTATTGGGGCGAGTCGATTCGGTCCGACGCCGCCGAGCGAATTCAAGATGTGAAGACGAAGTGGCGCGCCGATGGAATTTCTCTTGCTCGCACCACGTCTCGCGTGTATCCGCTGGGCTATTCGGTCGCGAGTATTCTCGGGAACCTTCAGGGGAACGACCCCAACGGGGGACTGGAGAAATCGCAGAACGAGTTGCTGAGTGGCCGCGATGGGAAGCGAATCGGGCTCGTGGACAGAACCGGAGCGTTCTTGCCCATGCGGATGGACCGTGATTCGATCGAGCGCGAAGATGGGGAGAATCTCCAACTCACGATCCATTCTGTGCTCCAGGCGAGAGCTTCTGAGTATCTAAAGGCGGCAGTGGAATCGAACGGGGCCACCAGCGGTGTTGCGATTGTGTTGCAACCCCAAAGCGGAGACATCTTGGCGATGGCCAACTGGCCCGCCCCTGACCCGAGTGGCGGTCGACCCATTCTTGGTTTCAACCAGAACTACAGTTCTGTGTACGAGCCAGGCTCCACGTTCAAAATTCTCACACTGGCGAAGGCTCTTCAAACCGGCAACGCCACTCTCGATGAGCATTTTCACTGCGATGGAGAGATGCATTGGGGTCCCGGGTATCGAGTCCGGTGTGACCTTCACCACGGGACACGGGCTCACGGCGATGTCGATGCCGAAATGGTCATCGCGAAGTCGTGCAATGTCGTATCGGCGACTTGGGCACGTCGCGTAAAGTACGCCGAGGTTGCGAAGTACCTGAAGGATCTCGGGTTGCTCTCCAAATCTGAACTTGGCACTACCAACGAAGTCGCCGGCCAGTTTAATGAGAAGGAATACGCCAAGGACCTTCAAATCGCCAACGTCGGCTTTGGTCAATCCATTTCTTGCACGCCTCTCGGCCTCGCGAGCGCGTTTTCGATGCTCGGGAACGGCGGGGTTCGCATGAAGCCGCGACTCGTGAAGTCGGTCGGAATTCAGGAAGCTCCGAAGAAAGCAATGGGGCAGGTCATCGACCAAAAGGTGGCCGATGAAGTCCTTCACATCATGGAATCGGTGATCGAGACCAAGGAAGGAACCGGGAAAACCCTCCGTATCCCTGGATATCGGCTTGCGGGCAAAACGGGCACCGCGCAGAAGCTGGGCGGCGGAGCCAAGGGCTACGTGTCGAGTTTCATCGGATTTGTTCCCGCCAAAAATCCTCAGGCTTGCATCCTCGTCATGGTGGACAACCCTACCCGTGGGAAAATCTACGGAGCCGCGGTAGCCGGGCCAGTTTTCCGATCGCTCGCCGAAGAAGTTATTGAACAGTTTCAGATTCCTCCCACGGAGTATTCTGCGGGTCGATGAACCTATCGGAATGGGTGAGACGGGCTGCCATCTCTCCTATAGAGGTGCAAGGGGGAGAGACCTCCTTCGCCGGTGTGAACTCAGATTCACGGACGATTCAACAGGGCGAGGTGTATGTCGCCATGCCCAGCGCCCGTCAGGATCCTGCGGCGTACATTCCTCAGGCCATGGAGCGAGGCGCGGTCGCGGCCGTTGTCGTCACACGTGACTCCATTCGAACGGCGCGTGAGCTCGGCATTCCATATCTATCGCTCTCGGCGGATGGGCATGCTTTGTTTGCCACCCTTGGCCGCCTGGCGCGGGCTGCGCGCGCGGTCGATCCCAGCGAGGTTCTCGATATCATCGCGGTGACGGGGACGAACGGAAAGACAACCACCGCGTGGATGTTGCGGGACGCGCTGGAGGCATTGGGCCGAAAAGCGGCTTACCTCGGGACCCTGGGACTGCGGCTTCTCGACTCGTTTGAAGAGGGAGAAAACACAACTCCATTTCCCATCGATCTTTGGAATTTGCTGGATAGGGTCGTCGCCTCAGGGTGCGATACCCTCGTTCTCGAGGCCAGCAGTCATGCGCTCTCTCAGCGGCGGCTCTCCGCCGTTTCGATGGTGGCTGGAGTGTTCACAAACCTCACGCAAGACCATTTGGACTACCACGGTTCGATGGCGCACTATGCCGACTCCAAGCGGCTCCTCTTCACGGAGATTCCTCTCGTTTCGAAGCGACCCTTCGTCGGGGTTTTGAACCAAGACGAGAAGGTGACGGAAGAGTGGAGCGCCGAGGTGACCTGCCCCATTCAGTATTTTTCTAGCCACGCGTTTCCGGCCCAATCCGTATCCGTGGACCGGATAACGTTCCAGACCCCGAGTGGAGAAACCGCGGAGTCACGCGTGGGCGGCACCTTTAACCTTGAGAATCTTCGCGCGACGGCGGCGACCCTCCAGGCACTCGGATACGTTTCTACGGAGGTCGCGACGGGCCTCCGATCCGTGACCCCGGTTCCGGGAAGATTTGAGCCTGTTCTCAACGAAACGGGAATTGGCGTCATCGTGGACTATGCCCACACCCCCGATTCACTCGAAAAGCTTTTGGCGAGCGTTCATGAGTTGAAGCCCCGCCGAGTCTTGACAGTCTTTGGTTGCGGCGGCGATAGAGACCGAACGAAAAGACCCTTGATGGCCCGTGCCGCCAGCCGCCAATCTGACCTCACGATTGTCACCAGCGACAACCCTCGGACAGAAGATCCAGAATCGATCCTGCGCGAGGTGGAAGCGGGAATCGAACCTGATCGCCCATTCGTCTCGTTTGTGGATCGCCGCGACGCCATTTTTTATGCTGTCCAAAAGGCCGAGCCAGGGGACATTGTGGTTATTGCAGGAAAGGGTCACGAAACCTATCAAATCATCGGGTACACGAAGCACCCGATGGATGATCGTGCCCTCGCGCGCGAGGCACTAGAGGGGCGTCCGAAATGAGGCTTTCTGAGTTTGCGAGGCTCTGCGGCGGAGAACTTATGGGCTTCGCCTCCGATGCTGCCCTCGCAGGGTTTAGCTTTGATACGCGCACCGTTCGATCAGGGGAACTCTTTGTCGCCGTGAAGGGAGCCTCGCTCGATGGGCATGACCATGTTCAAGAGGCCCTCTCGCGAGGGGCGGTCGGAAGCCTTGTCGAACGGCCCATCGAGGGACCCCATCTGCTTGTGCCGAACGTGCGCGAAGCCCTTGTGCGAGTGGGAGTCGAGCAACGCAGCAAGTTTGCGGGCTCCGTGGTGGGTGTCACCGGCAGCAACGGAAAGACATCGTGCAAGGAGTTTCTGGCCGGAGCGGTCGCGCCTTTGGGCCACGTTCTCAAGTCTCCCGGCAACTGGAACACAGAACTGACGGCGCCACTAGTCTGGACTGGACTCACGAACGAGACTCAAGTGGTGGTGAGCGAAATGGCGATGCGCGGGATAGGGCAAATTGACCATCTCGCGACATGGATTCGCCCTCACGTCGGCCTCATCACGATGATCGGCACCGCTCACATCGAGATGTTGGGTTCGCGGGAGAAAATCGCGGAAGCGAAGGGGGAGATTCTCCAGCACCTGCCCAAAGACGGCTTGGCTGTGCTTTGGGCAGAGGATGACTTTATCAGTCTTCATCGGTCCATGGCGCCGTGTCCGGTCTTGACCTTTGGAGAAGGCCCCGACGCCGACTGTAAGGTGGTCGGGTATCGGGCATTGGATCTCAATACGTGCGAGGTCCGTCTCGCCTTGCGAGGCGAATTTGTCGAATTCAGACTGCCCACCTTGGGCAAGCATCAGGCCAGGAACGCGGCGGCGGCACTGGCGGTGGCGGTCCATCTGGGTGTGGATATGGCGGCAGCCGCCGCTGGGATCGAAGCGGCCGCTCTTCCCCCGATGCGGATGGAGGTTCAAGACCGTGGGGGCATCACCGTATTGCTCGATAACTACAACGCGAGCCCGGACAGCATGATCGCGGGGTTGAAAACCCTTTCCGAACTCCCTGCCCGAGGACGAAGAGTTGCGATTCTCGGCGAAATGCGAGAACTAGGCGATATGACGGAGCATCTCCATCGGACCGTGGGGAAGGCCCTTGCGGTGGATGATTCAGATGAGGTCATTCTCTTCGGAGACAGCACCAAGTTTCTCATGGAAGAAGCCCTTGCGCACGGATTTCCACCCTCGAAGATTCGTCAGATTGACTCCTTAGAGGCCATCCGCGCCGAATTGGACCGTCTCGAATCAGGCGATCTGGTTTTTATCAAAGGCAGTCGAGCTCTTTACATGGAGAAAGCTTTAGCGGGGTGGCGTGAATGAGTGACCTTCCGTATCGAATCGCAAGCGCATTTTTAGTGTCTCTCATTGTTTCCGGGGTCGCGGCACCGCTCGTGTACAGGATGCTCGTAAACCTCGGATCGCGGCAGAAAATCAGCGAGCATGTGACCGAGCACGCCCACAAACAGGGGACTCCGACAATGGGAGGACTCATGATTTTGGCGGGGTGGATTGCCGGAATTCTTGTTTGCTTTCCGCTGAAACACACGAAGACGTTTTTGGGAATCATCGTGCTCTTCGCCGCCATCGGGTTCGCGGATGACTACGTTGTTCCCCGTATGTGGCCGAATACCCGGGGTCTAGGTTGGAAACAAAAGTTGATCCTGCAAATCGGTGGGACGGCGGCCATTCTCTACGGGGTTGGCTACGCCACGAAAGACGTTGCCTATCTCACTTTCCTGGTGCTTTTCTTCTCGAACGCCTACAACTTTGCAGACGGCATGGACGCCCTCGCTGGGAGCCTTGCCGTAATCTTAGCCACCACGCTTGGAGTATTCGCCATCGCGAGCGCCGCGAACCCTTGGGTCACTCCGCATGTCATGTTTGCGCTTGTGGGAGGGTTGGTTCCGTTCCTCTTTTTCAACGCTCCCCCGGCAAAAGTGTTTATGGGGGATGTCGGCGCTTTGCCGATTGGCGCCGCACTGGGCTTTGCGGTCGGCAACATCCCGCTTCGGAGCGAGGTCATGGCTTGGCAGCTTTGGGTGCTTCCGCTCACCCTTCTCAGCTTGGTGATGATCATCGAACTCCTCCCCGTCCCGATTCAAATCGCCGGTGTGAAGATCCTCAAGCGCCGAATTTTCCCCAGAACTCCAATTCACCACGCTTTTCAGATTGCGGGGTGGCCTGAAACGCGAGTAGTCATGATGTTCGTGCTCGTGCAGTTTGTGTGCGCGGCGCTTGCATTCCTTTGGGTGATGCTCCTGACCGGGAGGCTTTCCTGATGAATTCGATTGCGATCGCGGGAATGGGCCGAAGCGGAATGGGAGTCGCCCTCGCCGCCGCGAAGCGGGGCCTCGTCACACGAGTATTTGATGAGAAAAACGCCGACACCGAAGACCGAATCGCCGCCGTGGAACAGCTAGAAGCGGCCGGGGTTGAGGTGAACACGGGTTGGCATGGCCGACTTTCCGGAGAAAAGTTTGACGCTCTCGTCCCTTCTCCGGGCTTTCGCCGAGATCACCCTGCGATCCGAGATGCCCTCGCCGAAGGGACGGAGGTCGTGAGCGAAGTCGAGTTTGCCTATCGCATCAGCAAGGCGCCGATACTTGCCATCACCGGAACCAACGGAAAGAGTACGACAACGGTGATGACATGGCTCGCGGCAAAGACTTTGAACCCAAGCGCGCTGTTGTGCGGGAACCTGAGCGGGAGCGGCTACCCGGAACTCACGTTGACCGAAGCCGCCGACCAGGCCGATGAAGACGGCCTTTTGGTCGCCGAGATTAGTAGTTTTCAGCTGGAATGGGTGTCCAAGTTCCGGCCCAAAGCGGCGTGCGTCACAAACGTGACGATGGACCACCTGGATCGGCACCCGACGTTCCAAGACTACTTCTTCACGAAGATGCGGATCTTTTCGGCGATGACACCGGAAGATATTGCCGCATGGCATGTTTCCGAACCGACCGTTCCACGGTCGGCCATTGAAGCGGCGGGGAACGCCACGATTTGGGAGGTGCCGGGCACCGCGAAGGGAACAACAAGACCCTCTTGGGACGGGACGATGATCGAACTCGCGGGGCAGCAACTGGCCGCTTCCGATCTTTCGTTGCCGGGAACCCACAACATCTCGAATGCTCTCATGGCGCTCACTCTTGCCGCCGCCGCGCATCCAGAGAGGGTGGAAGGGGCGGCCAGTGCCATGCTTCAATCCGTCGCGAGTATGCAAAGCCTGCAGTTCCGCATGCAAGACCTGGGGACCAAGAATGGCGTTCGATTTATCAACAATTCGATGTGCACCAATCCGGGAGCGGTCATTGCCAGCTCTCGCTCCATCGATTCGCCTCAAGTTTTGATCATGGGCGGAGTGATGAAGGGAATGGACTTCACTCCCGTCGGGGATTATCTGCGAGAATCGGGTCACCGAGCGATCCTGTTCTCCGAATTCTCCTCGGATCTGGCCGCCCAACTGGGATTGGCGGATGCCCCGAAGTTCGATTTTCTTGAGCAGGCACTTCAATACGCCATTGACATCGCAAAAGCCGGAGACGTGGTGATGCTCTCTCCCGGTTGTGCAAGTGCGTACCCATTTACCAATTTTCGTGAGCGCGGGATGGCCTTCCAGACCGCCGTGGAGACCTATTTAAGATCATGAAAGCGCGTTTTCTCCGTCCTGCCGATCCGGTCCTCTTTCTACTTGCACTGGTCGCTACGTTGGGTGGGCTGTTCTTCATTTTTGATGCAGCCTACGCTCGGAGTATTCGCGACAACTACGGCGTTTTGCCTCGCGAGTTTCGATCCCAACTGGTCATTGCGGGGCTCAGCATTCTGCTGAGCGGGGTCGTGATGATGGTGCCTATCCACCGTTGGGAAAAGTGGGCGAAACCCATTTTTTGGCTCTCCGCCGTGATGGTTTTCTTGGTGGCGGTGCCGGGAATCGGGATGACGATGAGCGGAGCCACCCGATGGATTCGATTGGGCCCGATCCAAGTTCAGCCCAGTGAATTCTTAAAAATCTCGGTTGTGATGTTTCTCGCGGCGGTGCTGGCGTCGCGAAAGGCTTGGCCAGTCAAGATCAAGAAACCCAAAGATTTTGCCGACCGACTTGATCGCATTTGGATTCCAAAGCTCGCGAGAGCTTTGCCGTTTCTCGTCGTCCTTGTAGTTTGTCTCAAGGTAGAGCGAGAGCCCGATCTCGGAACTGCGGCGGTGATCGTTGCGACTGCGTTCGCGATGCTCTTTCTAGGTGGCGTCTCGCAAAGGTCGCTTGTCACGATCGCGGTGGTAGGTCTCGTCGGCGTATTCTTCATCGCCAAGCTTGAACCGTATCGACTGGAGCGAATCACGAACCACGGCGCGCGCTGGTCGGCGGAGCATGTAGACGACGTCGGGTTCCAGACCACGCAGAGTGAAACGGCGATGGCGGCGGGGGGCATTGTCGGCGTGGGGGTCGGGGCGGGCCGCGCCAAGCATATCTTGCCGGCGGCGACCACCGACTTTGTTATGAGTACGATCGCGGAGGAAACAGGACTACTCGGGGCTCTCGTCGTGTGTGCGATCCTCGCCGGGATCGTGTATCGACTCTTCTATCTGAGCGCCTACAGCCAATCTGATTTCGCCCGATTCGTGCTCCAGGGAATCGCGTGTTGCTTGGCCATTCAGGCCTCCGTGAACGTCATGATGGCCAATGGTACACTGCCTCCCATAGGAATTCCACTCCCATTTTTCAGCTCGGGAGGAAGCAGCCTCATCGCGCTTTGGATCGGGGTAGGAATAGCCCAAGCGGCATGCGCAGAGCAACCCACTTTGGAGGAAAGGAATGAAGGTCATCGTAACGGGTGGCGGAACTGGCGGTCACGTCTATCCGGCTCTTGAAGTCGCCTTAAAGCTACGTGAACAAGGAGACGATGTCCAGTATTGGGGAAGTCTTCGGGGGCAAGAAGGTCGCGCCTGCGAACGCGCCAACATTCCGTTTCGGGGTTTCCCGAGCCAACCCCTGTACAAAGTAACTTCGGTTCGGGGGATGAAAGGGGCCCTGGGATTGGCGCGGGCCTCCGTGATGGTGAGAGCCGCCATGCACCAATTCCGACCCGATGTCGTTTTTTCGACCGGGGGATATGCCAGCGCGCCGGTCGTCTATGCCGCCCGGGGTATGCACGTCCCGTATATCATCCACGAGCAGAATGTGGTGCCGGGGAGGACCAACCGAATTCTCGGCCAAACCGCCTTTCAGGTCTGCACCGTATTCAAGAACGGAGGGGAAAATTTCCCGGCGGGCAAAGTCACCCGGACGGGAATGCCGATTCGGCCCGAGTTTCGCTCGGACCAAGTCTCGATGGGCCTGGCACAAAGTCTTCCGGCCGATGCCCCCATGCTCCTCGTGATGGGCGGGAGCCAAGGTGCCCAATCGATCAACGAGGCCGCGCTCGCCACGGCGGTCCGCATGACGCAAACGAAGGCGCAGTGGCTGCACATCACCGGACCGAAGCATTACGACGGGATGTTGGGCTCGCTGGACCGATTGGCGGCGAAGGATATGTACGAGCTACGGGCATTTCTGGACGCTCCCGAAATGGCGGCGGCGATGTTCGGGGCTCAAATTGCGATTTGCCGAAGCGGGGCGGGAACCCTTGCGGAGTTGGCCGCCATGCGCAAGCCAAGCATCCTCATTCCTTATCCTTACTCCTTCGGCGATCACCAGCGACTCAACGCTCAAGAGTTTGTGGATATGGGGGCTGCAGATATGTTAGATGAATCAAACCTGGACCCAGCCACCCTGGAAAAGCGTATTCAAGATTGGGTTTCCGATGAAGAGCGACTCGCCCAAGCAAAGCAGTCCCTCATGAATTGGGACGTAACAGATTCGGTCCAGAGCATTGTAGATATTGTAAGACAAGCCGGGACCTCGCGATAACATGAGAAAACGAGAAGAGATTCAGTCGGCATTTGCCCATCGGGATGAATTGAGCCAATACCAACGGTTCTTTCTTGTCGGCATCGGGGGCGCGGGGATGCTGGGCGTGGCCCGCCTGCTTTTGCGAGAGGGATTTCAAGTCAGCGGCACCGATGCAGTCGACAGCCCCTCTCTAGAAAGACTCCGCGAAGAGGGTGCCGCCGTGACCATTGGTCATACTGGAGCCGGCATCGAACCTGCAACTGCGGTCATCCTCACCGATGCGATTGATCTTGATTCGAGCCCCGAGGTGGCGCGGGCAAGAGAACTTGGCCTCCCGCTTTTTCGCCGGTCGCAGGCGCTGGGATGGCTCGTGCGTAACCACAAGGTGATCGCGGTCACGGGGACCCACGGCAAAACGACGACCACGGGGATGATTGGCGCTGGTTTGCTTGCCGCGGGGCTCGATCCCCTCATCGTAGTGGGCGCCGAGGTGCCCGATTTCGGCGGGGCCGTTGTATATGGCAAGGGTAGCTACGCCGTCATCGAGGCGTGTGAGGCGTACGATAGCTTCCACGATTTGGACCCTGAGATTGCTGTTCTGACCAACCTTGAGCCAGATCACCTAGATTTTCACGGGACCTACGAGAGCCTAGTGGAGAGCGTTCATAGGTTTTTGTCTCGTTCGAAGAAGGGCGTGATCTTTGCGGCGAGCGACCCAGGGGCCGCCGAGATGGCCGCTAGTCTCGCTGGGACCTCAGAAGGCTATACATCTGCCGATGTCCCGCTTTCCGCCGACGCGCTGGCTCTCCCTGGAGAACACAACCGGACAAACGCGGCCGCCGCGATCAAGGTCGCCCGCTGGATCGGGGCCGACGAGACCCTTGTCGCCAAGGGCCTGGCCGGATTTGGCGGAGCCTCGCGCCGGTTGCAAGTTCTCAAGTCTGATGGTCCGGTGGTGATGGACGACTACGCCCACCACCCGACGGAGATTGACGCAAGCATCGCGGCTTTGCGCGAACGGTATCCGAACCGCAGGCTTGTGGTGGTTTTCCAACCACACCTGTATTCAAGGACACAGCAGTTTGTTCCGGAGTTCGCCGAGGCTCTCTCGAAGGCCGATATGGTCGTGATCACCGACATTTATCCCGCGAGAGAAGCTCCCATCCCTGGCGTGAGTTCGGCTCTCATTGCCGAGAAGCTCACGGTGCCGCACCTCTATGTCCCGGTTCGACACTTGCTTCCCGAAACGGTTGCTGGAATGGTCTTGAAAGATGACGTGGTGGTGGGAATGGGGGCTGGCAATATCGAGTCCTTTGCTCCTGATCTGGTGAGCCGTCTGCATCGAACGACCGGCCCCAAGGTTTGGGTTGTGATCGGAGGCGATTCTGCAGAGCGCGAAGTGAGTCTGAATTCAGGGCGCGCCGTGGCCGAAGGGCTCCGTTCTCGCGGCCATGACGTCGAACTCGTGGACGTCACGGAGATCCTCTTGAATAAGAAAGGGAGTCTGCTGAACGACCGACCCGATGTGGCCGTGCTGCAGGTGCATGGATCGAATGCCGAGGATGGCGCGATCCAAGGATTCTTCGAGCTGTATCACGTTCCGTACTCTGGAAGCGGCATTCAATCGAGTGCCATGGCGATGGACAAGAACCTGACGAAGCTGCTTCTAGAGTCCGTTGGGATTCCGGTGCCCCAAGGAAAGGTGGTCCGATCTGGGAACGAAGACTTGACGCTTCCGGGTGTGTCTCGGTATGTGGTCAAGCCCAACGCCCAGGGGAGCACGGTCGGCCTGAGTTTTGTAGAATCCGTGGAGGCCCTTCGCCCTGCGGTGGAAAAGGCTCTTCTGTATTCTGAGACTGCTCTGATCGAAGAGTGGGTGGTGGGGGTGGAGATCTCTGTCCCGGTTCTCGACACGAGAGTCCTCGATCCCGTAGAAATCATCCCTCGTTCGGGGCAGTACGATTTCGCAAACAAGTACACCCCTGGAGCCACCGAGGAGATTTGCCCTGCGCGGCTTACGCCGGCGCAGACAGAAATTGCCAAGAGGCAGGCCCTCCTCGCACACCAAACGATGCGATGTAGCGGCGCGACCCGAACGGACATGATCGTCACCGAGGATAGGATCGTGGCTCTCGAGGTGAATACCCTTCCTGGTATGACCCCGACGTCTCTCTTGCCGCTGGCGGCGAAGACGGCCGGAATCTCCTTCCCCGAGCTGTGCGAATGGCTGATGGAGGATGCTTTACAGCGACATGGCCGATAATCCGTGGAAAATTCGGCTTTGGGTCCTTTTTATTGCAAATTGCATTGCGGGTTCTTTCTTTAGTCCGAGCACGGCTTTGACCCGTTTGCGAGTGGAAGGCGCTGGCCCCGCCCAGCATCGAGCCATTGAAAGAAAGGTCCAAAGTTTAGCGGGGAAACCCGTGTTACGGTCAGGTTTCAAGCGATTTCTTGGGTCGATTCTCACCGATGCACGGGTGAAAAGTGCAGGTTTTTCTCAAAACGCATTTGGACGCGGAATCTTATACATTCGCAACTTTGAACCCGTCGCTGTCCTCAGCGAAGAACGCAAAGTAGTACTTTCCCCCTCGGGTTGTCTCTTTGTAACAGAAACGATTCCTCCTGAACTTGTACGATTAGTGGTTTCTTCTGAGTCGTTTCGACCAAGTTTCACTCTTTCGGGCAACTGGAATGGCCAATCTCTCGCGAAAGCGAGCGAAATAGTGCAAAAAGAGTTGCCTGGAAGGCAGTGGCGTCTTGTGCAAGACGCCAGCGGCAAAGTATCATTGAAAGCGAAGGATGAAGCCCCGGTCATCCTCGGAACGATTCAGGATTTCGAAGAGAAAATTAGCCGACTAAGAAGAGCTCTTGAGCTTCAGCCAGATTTGCTGGTTAAAGTCCAAGAGTTGAATCTTTCATCGCCCTCCCGACCTGCGGTGGTTCCTTGAGGGGATTGATTCTGCGATGAACGCAACATTTACTCGGTTTACACAAAGCACAACCACAGCACCCTTGAGCATCATGTCCCTCGTATTGGGGTTCATGATCTCCACGTCAGTCTACAATAACCAAAAAAGAACAGTTTCAAGCGATGCCAATCAGCGTGATCGGATCGCTGCATTCGGCGGAGACGCGGAAGTAAAGATTCAACAACAGCAAGTTGAAATTGCCAAACTTCAAGCGAAAATCTCCAAGATGGAGAATTCCATCGCAAGTGACAATAAGGAAGCGAAGGTTCTCTACGATTCCCTTCAAGAACTCAAAGCTTCTGCCGGTCTCTCCCCTATCTCTGGCCCCGGCGTCGTCGTGACGCTGAATGACAAGAAGGACCCAGGCATCGATGCCCCTCTCGAAGAGTTCATCATCCATGATCGCGACGTCCTGAAGGTCGTGAACGAGCTTTGGGCCTCAGGCGCCGAAGCGATTGTCGTGAACGACATCCGCATTGGGCTTCGATCCAACATTCGGTGTGTGGGGCCGACCATTCTCGTCGACACGGAGAGAATCGGAACTCCGGTGATCATCCGAGCCATCGGCGATGGCCCTCGGCTGGCCACAAGCCTCCAGATGCCCGGCGGGATTTATGATGAACTCCGCCAGACATCGGAAAGCATGATCAAGGTGGAGGCAGCGCAAAGCATGACACTCCCCCCGTTCAGCGGCCCGCTCGGCTTCAAGTACGGAAAGCCCGTGAAGGCAAAAGAGACATCCGCCGCTGTGTCGGATTCTGGAGCCAAATCGTGATCTTAGTGCCCATCATCTCCCTGGCCGTTGGGATCTTACTGGGCCTTTACGTAAAGGTCCCCGTGCAGCAAGGATTCGCGCTGTACTTGGCCATTGCCTGCCTCGCGGGCATGGACACGTTTTTCGGAGGCGTTCGCGCGGTACTTGAGAAGAAATTTTATGCCGACGTGTTTTTGACCGGATTTGTATTCAATTGCCTAATCGCATTTGGACTTTCCTGGCTCGGAGATTACATCGGAGTCAATGTTTTTCTCGTGTGCGCCTTCATTTTTGGGACTAGAATATTCAATAATCTAAGTCTCATTCGTCGCTACTGGCTCTCGCAGATTCAGGAAGCGCGCGAAAGGAACGCTTCTCTGCAGTGATCCTGCAGGAATCTTTTATGTTTTGAACGTCGCATTTGCGATTTGTTCATGTTTGGACCGGATTGATGACGTACTTTTTGGATTTGGGCACGACGAAGGTCGCATGCCTCGCCGCGGAAATTGGCGAGCATGGCGACGTGATTGCAAAAGCAGCTGCGCACACGGACTGTCGCGGTTTACAAAAGTCCGTCGTGACCAACCTTGAGGCGACCTGCGAGTCGATCGACGAGGTCATTCGAAGGGTTCGCACGAGCACCGGAGAGCAACCCAGTGCGCTCGTGGTCAATGTGAATGGGGCACACCTTGAGGGCATCAATGCCCAAGGGTTTGTCCCCATTTACCCTGGCACCCGAGCGATCACGAGAGAAGATGTCCTGCACGTCATCAACCACTCCCGCCAAATCTTGCCCTCGCCCGATCGCGAACAACTTCAGGCGATGCCGCGCGAGTTCCGCATTGATGGCGCACGCGGCATCCAACGTCCTATCGGGCTTTCGGGCAGCCGGCTCGAGGTCGTGACCCACATCATCACCGGCGCCAGCGCCGTCATCCACAACATCGATACCGCCGTGCAGATGGCGGGGTTCAAGGTGGACCAATTCGTGAGTCAGCCGGTGGCGAGCGGACTTGGCGTGGTGTCGGACGAAGATCAAGAACTTGGCAGCGTGGCCGTCGATATAGGAGGCGGGTCGACGACGATGTCCGTCTTCCAAGGCGGATCGCTGATCTACTCCTGTGTCCTGCCCGTCGGCTCGGCGCTCATCACCAGCGACCTTAGTCTCCTCCTCAAATGTTCGCCCGAAGAGGCAGAGCGATTGAAGGTGGCGTACGGTCTGGCTCTCGCAAAACTGGCGGAGGGCAAGGGAAGTGTCGAAGTTTTACAAATTGGCCAAGCTCAACCGCGTCACATGGACCGGCGAGTGTTGTGCGAAATCATCGAGAGCCGAGTGCGAGAACTCGCGACGATGGTCAGAGCCCAAATCGAACGAAGTGGAATGCAAGGGTTGCTTCCGGGTGGGTTGATTCTCACCGGTGGAGGAAGCCAATTGCAGGGAATTACCGAGTTGTTCGAACTCGTATTGCCCCATATGCCCATCCGACTCGGAAAGAGTCGCATTGCGGGGCCCTATGGCGGACACGTGAACAAACCCGAATTTGCAGCGGTTGTAGGAATGGCAAAGTTTATTCTGCAACGAGAAGATGATGCGATCGAGCCAGCGAATGGTAGCGATGGCTGGATGAACAAGATGAAGACTCTCAAAGCGCTGTTCACAGCGAAGTAATCAGGAGCGTCAGACAGGATTTTGAGTTTGGGCGCGCCGGAACGAGGGTTTGTTCCGCAGGCGACAACTCGGTGAATTGAATGAATCATTTGGACGAAGGTACAGAAAAAGTGGAAAAATCGGCAGCAGTAATCAAGGTAATCGGCGTAGGTGGCGGCGGATCAAACGCCGTCGATCGAATGATTGGGGCGGGGATCCAAGGAGTGGAATTCGTGGCGATGAACACGGATATCCAAGTTTTGGATCGAAGCAACGCACCTAAAAAGGTCCAGTTGGGGGTCAACCTCACACGCGGGCTGGGTGCCGGGGGCAACCCTGAAATCGGCCGAAGTGCCGCCGAAGAAAGCAAAGCCGAGATCCGAAAAGTTGTAGAAGGCGCCGACATGGTCTTCATCACCGCCGGTATGGGCGGCGGAACGGGAACCGGGGCGGCTCCTTTGGTGGCCGATATGGCCCGCGAAGTGGGCGCCTTGGCCGTCGCTGTCGTCACTCGACCTTTCTCTTTCGAAGGTCCACGCCGAGGCAAACTCGCCGAGCAAGGTGTGACAAGCCTCATGGGCCGCGTCGATACCCTCATCACCATCCCCAACGACCGGCTGATGGCTGTAGTCGAGAAGCGCACCACGTTGACGGATGCGTTCCGGGTAGCCGATGACATTTTGCGACAAGGCGTGCAAGGAATCAGCGATATCATCACGGTTCCTGGCCAAATCAACGTGGACTTCGCCGATGTTCGCGCCGTCATGAGCGACGCCGGGCCTGCCCTCATGGGTATCGGCTATGGCGTGGGCGAGTACCGAGCCATCCAGGCCGCGCAAAGCGCGGTTTCCAGCCCGCTCCTTGAGCAAACGATTCACGGAGCGAAGGGATTGCTCGTCAACATCACGTCTGGCGAAGACCTGACTCTCACCGAAGCCACCGAGGCCATGGAGTACATCCAGCAACTGACCGACGAGTCCGAGGCAAACATCTACTTCGGCGTCGTGGTCGATCCAAAGCTGAACGACGAAGTTCGAATCACCGTCTTGGCGACTGGTTTCAGCCCCTACTCTCCAGAAGGACGCCGAGCCGCTCAGGCGACTATGATGCAAACACCCGTCACGCCGGCTCCGATTGCCGCGGTGGAGATGCCCAATGATATGCTCCGGTCTGCCGAACCGGCCATCAATGGTTCCTTGCATTCCGCCACCGAATCGCCGATTGAGACGCCTCGATTCGTCGAACCGCGTGTGAATCCACAGGCAATCTGGGAAAAGGCTTCCGCCGCTCGGCGCGACGAGCCCCAAGAGCCTGCGCAAATCATGGATGAATCAGATCTCGATATTCCAGCGTTCTTGCGCGAGCATCGAGACAAGGGCAACTGACCCAGACTCTCTCCTCTTGCCTCAAGAAAGGCAAGAGGAGAGGTCAATTTTGAAGTAAATCGTCGTGACCCACGTAAAAGTGTTGCGTCACGTTGCCGGGTTTAAACCAAATCAGCGCTTTGCTGACTTCGGGGAGTAAGAACCCGCAAACTTCCTGGCCTTCTTCCGGCACCAGAGGACCCAAATCGTTTCTGGACACGATGAGGTGGAGCAAATCTTCTTCGCCTTCAAATTGGTAACGGTAGGGTCCCACCGTTCCGCCGTAGGCGTTCGGTTCGATCCCGATTGTTTGGTAGGCGACGTCTGCGCCCACGCTTCGATCCGGGTCAAAAGGCGGCAATTTGATCGTTTTTGCTGAGCGAGTCGCCTCAAGCACAGCCTCAATGACCTCATTCCTTCGGGTTTGCTCCGCGGGGGTCGGCACAATCATAGTGGAAAAGGCTGGCGGAGCGGGTGGGATTCGAACCCACGATACGTTGCCGTATACACGATTTCCAATCGCGCTCCTTCGACCACTCGGACACCACTCCAGCCGTTCTTACTATTATGGCAAGTTCGTAGGATTTCCGCTAGCCGTGGGGGATGGCCATCTCCAGAGGTTTCACCCACAGGTCGAATTCTTCGGATGTGAGATAACCCAGGGCCAGGGCGGCTTCCTTCAGGTTTAGCTTCTCTTTGTGGGCCTTTTTGGCGATCGCGGCAGCCTTATCGTAGCCAATGTGGCGATTGAGCACCGTCACCTGCATCAAGTTGATGCGAAGATTCGACTCAATTTTTTCCAAGTTCGGCTTGATTCCGATTGCGCAATTGTCATGAAAAGCGACGCACGCGTCGCCGAGAAGGTCGATGCTCTCCAGCACGTTGTGGACCATCACCGGTTTGAAAACGTTGAGCTGGAAATTGCCTTGGCTTGCGGCAAAAGCGACGGCAGCATCATTCCCATACACTTGCGCTACGACCATGGTCATGGCTTCACATTGGGTGGGGTTCACCTTTCCGGGCATGATGCTCGAACCTGGTTCGTTTTCTGGAATATCGATCTCCCCAATTCCGTTACGGGGTCCGCTCGCAAGCCAACGAACATCATTGGCCATCTTCATGAGCGCGCCCGCCAAGGTCCGAAGGCCGCCGCTGAGATTGGCGAGTGCGTCGTGTGCTGACAGAGCGACAAACTTGTTCTTCGCGGAGACGAACGGCATTCCGGTCTCTTTTGCGATTGCGGCGGCGCATGCATCGCCAAACTGGGGATGCGCGTTCAAACCGGTTCCTACTGCGGTTCCGCCGATGGCAAGTTCAAAGATTTGAGGTCGAATCCGAGCGATGTTGTCGAGAGCGGCATCGATTTGAGCGACCCATTGCCCGATCTCTTGACCGAGCGTGATGGGAGTCGCGTCTTGGAGGTGGGTTCTGCCCACCTTCACCAACAGCTCGAATTCTTGCGCCTTCGCATGGAGCGCATCTCGCAACACTTTCACTTTTGGAAAGAGCTTTTCTTCGAGGTCAAGGGCCACGGCGATATGCATCGCGGTGGGAAAGGTGTCGTTGCTGCTTTGTCCTCGGTTCACGTGGTCATTGGGGTGGACCGGCGTTTTTGACCCGACTTGTCCTCCGGCGAGTTCGATGGCTCGGTTGCTAATGACCTCATTGGAGTTCATATTGCTTTGCGTGCCAGAGCCCGTTTGCCAAACCACGAGTGGAAATTCGGTATCCCATCGACCCGCGATGACCTCATCTGCAGCCTCAATAATCTTGTTTGCAACCTCGACGGGGAGTTCACCCAGGTCGCGATTCGCGACCGCTGCAGACTTCTTCAGGATTCCGAGACTTCGGACCATGGTGCGGCCCCAGACAAACCGGTCGCGACCAATCGGAAAGTTCTGGATGGATCGTTGGGTTTGTGCACCCCAGTAATGGGCATTGGGGACTTCAATGTTCCCCATGGTATCAGACTCAATGCGGATTCCCTCGATGGACATACTTTGAGGGTACCAGCCCTCATTCTGTTGTCTGCAGACCCGTCAAAATCGGTCAAAAATCCACACTTAGGAAACAATTCACACAATCTTGCCCGTAAATTCACGAATAGGACCCATTTTTAGGGTGCAGGAGCCCAAAAATGTCCTACAATAAGATCACGGGGAAAATATGACAGGGAATCGCACAATGGCCATCGTGCTTACCCTGCTCGCATCATTTGGTGGGGGTATAGCCCTTGCTGACCCAAACCAAACTGCCCCAACGACTCCAACGAAGTCGAAAACCTCGATTGATCAAGTCGAAGTTATC
>CAZBXR010000009.1:0-44132 GCA_964496145.1 uncultured Chthonomonas sp.
CCTTGAGGAGCTTGCCCAACGGGCGTATGATCAGGGATATTCGCCGGACTTCATCGAGTCAAAACTGGGCGTCCGCCCCGCCAAGTGTGTTCCTGGATACAAAATGGTGGACACTTGCGCAGGGGAATTCGAGAGTGGGACGCCCTATTACTACGCGACTTCGGAACCCACGAGCGATGTGGCGGTTCGGACCTAGTTCCGCATCTTGTTTACGATCAACGTGACTCTCTGCGCCTCACTCGCCGATGTTCCAAAGTACATGATGTACTGAGTCCGGTTCGAATTCGTCGTGGTGCCCGGAGGGGGAGCAACAAACACTTGGTCGGGGGTCGAAAACACGGTCGTCACCCCGTCTTCTGAGATCACCCCTTTTTCCACGTAGGGATCGATGTAGAAATACATCGAGTTCCAGTCTCCGTCAAATGCCTTCAGGAGATCGCTTCGCCGAAACTCATCTCCCCCGGTCCCAAGAATATTGGCAAAAAATGCCGTTTGAAATCGCTTCTGGGCTTCTTGAGGGAGGCTTTGATATGCGATAGGGACAGAAGCGAGTGCCTCGGAACGCATCTGTGATGTGAGAGAAAGCCAAAAGCGCGCGAGGGGAACGAGGTCTCCACTCGAGCCTGGGGCCAAAATGGAGGGCATGAGAAGGCCGCCCCCTTCTCCAGCTGGAGTCGTGCTCGCGAGGAAATAGGAAATTGAATCTAGATCAAGCGTGGTCGAAGACTGTATGGATCGAAACAGCGTCTCCGGAACATCCATGTCGCGAATGTACGGCCGAAGTGAGAGCCTGCCCACGCACCATCCTCCCTCGACACTGAGGGCAATCTTTTGGTCTGAGAGCCATGCACCGATTTCCGTCGCCGATTTCAGGAGGGGACGGTTTTGCTGGTTATCGGAAAACGGGTGGGCCACCCGCGTTGCTTCTATCACGATGGGCATCCCAAGGGATTGGCTCAGAGGGAAGATCATCCCTTCTGTCTGAGGAGAGGGCGAGATACCCTGCGTCAGCGACTCTGCACGGCTAAATTGGTCCTTCACCGAATTCCAAGCGGCCCGATGGGAGTTATCCCGTAACGGCTGGCGCGATGTATAGCGTTGCACGCTGGTCCGTATGTCTAGAGCGCTTGTGAAAACCGTGGTGAGGGACCAGGAGATTGTCTTCGCCGACTTGCTCCAGATTAGATAGCAGTCGGTGAAATCCGACCGTCCCAATTGATCCTTGAGTCGGTTCACGGCCTGTGGAGGCACCCGTAAAACCGCATTTTCTTGGGTGAAGAAGGCGCTCGGCGACTGGTTCAGGAGCGAAAGGGCGTAGACCGCCGCGTAACGACCTTCGTCCGCTACTTGCTCCAGTTCAGCGGCTGTTTCTGCGAGAGCGTCGGCTCTGCCCTGCCAACCAGGCTCCATGGTCTCTTTCGTCTGCGCAAGGCGATCCTGAGTTCTGGTGAGTTCCTCCGTGATTTGCCCGAGTCGGAGCCGCCCGACGAGTGATTTAGGGACGATGAGGCTTTCCTCAAACGCGCGAAAAGATTCCTTCTCGACTGCCCGGAAGTATTCATTTCGCCATGTTCGTTCAGGAGTCGTGAGTTCGAGCACCCAGTGGCCATCGGGCTTCTGTCTCCAAGCCGTCCCCAGCGCTCCGGCCACACTTGACAAAATCTCATGGAGCGGCCGATTCTGGGCTTCGATGTGAACCTTCAGATTCGAAAGTTCTCGGTCAGCATGAAGCTTGAGAGATCCGTCTGGATTGAGTGCCTTCAGGAGTTCATCCAGCAACATGTAGCGCCCAGAAACCGAGTGCGGTTCTGCCCAAGCATCTTGGGTTGGCAAAGCCTGCGACATGGCACTGGATGCCCCCAGTGCCATGATCGCGAAGCAGAGTTTAGTACGGACCGACGACACGAATGGCATCGGCAACTGCGACTCCAGTGGTCCCCTGACCGATCAGACTCACCGACCCTGCCCCGGCAGAGAATCTTGCGTAGCCAAGGCTCACCCAAGTCCCGCCATTCAGTTGCTGATTGATCGTGAAGGTTTGGACACCGTCACGTCGCGATTCAGTTTGGAATGTGGCGGCTGTGGTCCGGTTTGTCCCGGCTGGATACCAAGTAAAGAGCTGGTACGTTCCGCCCACGGGCACGTTCAGGAACCAAGTGGCTGTGTTTCGAGTCTTCTTTGCAACGGAAACAAACTTATAATCGCTGCCGTATTTCCCCGCTGCAGTGATGCCAGTGCTCCAGGCTCCCGAAGAGGAAAAGCCCGGATCGGAATTGTCGACCACTCGATCGAGTTGCCCGACATTGAAGTTCAAGGCCACGGTCGGGCCGAATGCCTCGACCGAACTCCGATACAGCTGAAAAGCCTGAGAATAAGCGCCCGGCGTGGCCGGTGCCTTCATCTTGAAGGTGAAGGTTCCGTTGGACCCCACCGGAGTGCTTGCATCTACCGTCGAGGCCCGGGTGTTGCTGATCCAGTCAGAAGAAACATAGAAGGGCGAAGCGGCGGATGTCCCAATCGTAACCGGGTCGCTTCCGCTCGATTCCCAAGTATCCCCACCATCGTTCTTCATCGTGACCGTCACGGTAAATTCTTGATTCGGGGCAATCCAGTCTGGAACCGTGGCGGAAACATAGCTCGCGTTGTTAAGCACCAGACCCATGTATTTGGTCCAGTCCCAGTTGGGACCAGGACAAGAGGTCGCGGCCCCCGTTTCCTTGTGACCCAAAATGTTTGTTCGGTTCCGAACGATCGAATACTTCGAGGTCAGGTACCTCGTGAGGTTCGCGCTAGCTCGATACAACGAATCTGTGTACCACTGAGGTTGATTGGAGAAAGCTTCATGCTCGATCCCAACGGCCTGGCTATTGTAGAGGGTTACTCCCGCGTGATAGGCGCGGTCCTTCTCCTTCACCATTTGTGTGATCTCTCCATCGCTGCTCCGCACCATGTAGTGGGCGCTTACGTTCGAGGACGGATTTTTGAACCAGGAGATGGAGCCGGCATAGGTTCCTTCCATGATGTGGATCACGACGTAATTGATGGGATGCGACGTCGGCCGAGATGCCACCTGGTAATTGCCTGAATAGGCAGGGTTCCAGAGAGCCCCAGGATAGTCTGCTTGGCCATGCGCAAAAGGTGCGCACCCGGCAAGAAGAATGGGGAACAAGTGTTTTCGCGACATAGTCAATCTCTTATAAGTATAACGACGGTACCCTGCAATTTCCAAACCATTCCATGAATTCTTTGATTCTTTCTCTTGTTTTGGCGCAACAACCGCCTATTCTTCCCACGCCTGTCGTGGAATACGCGTCGGGGCGAGGCGTTTCTGTGCGCTACGACGGTGTCGAGGTGATCAGGGGCTCGTTCTTCCAGTATTACAAAGGGAACTGGGAAAAGGGTCTGTGGTCGAGCAATTGGAACCCCGTTACGGTGAAGAAGGTCGGGGCCGACACCGAGGTGACTTACGCCTCGAAAGACGGAGTCATTTATGGGTCGCTTCGATATGAGCCGAAGCCCGGCGAGCTCACCGTGCGAGGCACTTTTGGCTACAAGGGTGAAGGTTCGGCGAACGTCGAGAATACGGTTGGTTTTCTTTGGGCTCCCCTTTTCCAGCGCGGAAGCGTGCTCATGGGAGGCAAAGAGACTCGCAAAATGTCTTCTCGCGAGGGGTCTGCTACCGATCCGAAGACGAGAGCGTTTGGTGAGCCTCATGCAAGCGTGACCGCAACCTCTCCTCTCGCAAATTTCGATTTTCAGTCAAAGGGCGCTCCGCTGGAATGTTTTGATGCCAGGGGCTATCGGCAAGATTGGGCAGAGCGCGGAGAGTTCTTGTGGATAGGCCACTCAAGGATTACGGTGCCGACGGGGAAGACCAGTCAGGTCGTCACCAAGATTCTGTTCAAGGGACAGAAGGCAGTTGCCGAACCGAAGACCGTGAAGCTTCCTCCTGGTCGCCCTGCCCCTGTCATCGTCCCTACTGGACCGGAGAAGGTGATTCCCGAACCCAAGAAGGTCGAACTGACCGACAAGTTTTTGGAGCTTCCTGATCCGTTCGTTCCACGTCCGATGTCGGGGATCGATACTCGTCTGCCGATGAAAGGCTTGCCCGGCCAGGCATATAGAATTCTCAACCGGAGATTCCCGGTCAAGTTCCCTGATGACAGTTTCCAATTTGCAGCCCTTGCAAATCCCCAGCACGCGGATGCGTACCGCATCACGATCAGCGACAAGGTGTTGGTGGAGTCCAATTCGCTCATCGCCAAACACCGAGCGTTGGGAGTTCTTGCGAGTCTCATGCGCGCGAAGGACGGTAAGGTGGCTCTTCCACAAGGCACTATTTCCGATTGGCCTAGCATGGATTGGCGAGGCGGGCACTTGTTTGCGAGCAAGATGTCCTTCGCCATGCAATCCATGTTTGCCGAACGAGTGCTCACTCCGTTTGGCTTCAACAAGATGGTGTTGCAGGCAGACCGCACCAACTGGAAGGAGATCAACGGCAAGGGTCTCCCGGGGCTCATGGAACCCAAGGAACTCGCTTTTCTGTTTAGTGTCTACCGAGAACTTGGCCTCGACCCGATTCCGCTCATTCAGAGCCACGGCCACATGGAGTGGCTCTTTGCCAACCCCGACAATCTGCAATACGCATTCAATAAGGAGATTCCGTATTCGATCAACCCCGAGAACCCTGAGGCGGTGAAGGTGGTGGAGTCGATCTGGGATCAGGTCGTGGAGACTCTCAAACCGAGCGCTTTGCACTTTGGGCTCGACGAAGTGGCCATGCGCGGCTATCCCAACGATCCAAAGCTCGTGACCAAGCATTGGAAGAAGATCATGGAGATGGTCGATCGTGTTTCGAAGAAGCACCAGCGGCCCGCGATGATGTGGGGAGACATGGTCTTGGCACCGGGCGAAGCGCCTGATGCCATGAATGGCCACGATCTGGCCACCGCGAAGGAGCGGCGCGCCGCGATTCCGAAGGGGACCTACATTACCGACTGGCATTACATCAACAATGCCGATCCAAAGATTTACAAGTCGCTAGGGATCCTCAAATCCGAAGGGTTCATGCCCATTGGCTCAGGGTGGAACCGGCAAGAGAACATCGCCGGACTCATCCGCGCGAGTCGTGAGGCTGGCGGTGGATATCTTCAAACCACGTGGGCGGGCTATCTGGGGGATATGGACTCGCTCGTGGAGAATCCCACCCAATACGCCGCGTTTCTGCTGGCGGGCGATTATATGTGGACGGGCAGGGTGGACCTCCCGAAGGATATCGGCTACGACCCCGTGAGGGAGTTAGGTCGCCGGATGTTTTATGGGAAGGGGAGCATCGCCGGATTGAACGGTTTGCGGTATGGTGACGCCTCGCGAGAGGCGCCGATTCGAATCGCAGATATATTGTTTGATCCTTTGGCGGAGCCTATATCCACCTCAAGTCTTGAAGATGACCCGAAGTCGCCTCAGCCCACCGAGATCACGATCCAAGTCCCGTATAGCAAGGGACTAGGTTCCGTGAGAGTGGCCATTCAGACCACCTTGCCTGGTGATTACGACGAGATCGTGGGCACGATTCGCATGAAGGGGCGTCAAGACATCATTCTCAGGTACGGCAGAGACATCCGCGCCGGAAGCGATTCTTCGGCAGTCTTGTTAAATCCAAACGAAGGCGGTTGGACTTCATTGAATGTGCCTGTGGGATCCAGTATGGATAGTAAGTTCACAATTCGGGCCGCGAGTAAGGTGAACGGAATTCGGATTGGGGGCGTGAGCATGGTGCCTGCGTCCTTCGAACTTCCGACGCGTTGAACCTGACAAGAGCCTGAATCGGGTACCCTCCGGCCTGAAATCATGAAGATTTTGGTCCCCGTAAAGAGGGTTGTAGACCCGTACGCAAAGGTGCGTCCGACCGCTGACGGGAGCGGCATAGAGACGACAGGAGTGAAGTTCGACGTCAACCCGTTTGACGAGATTGCCGTGGAAGAAGCGGTGCGTCTCAAGGAGAAAGACGGGTCGATTGAGATTGTCGCGGTAAGCCTCGGCGGAGCCGAGTGCGAAGAACAGCTTCGCAAAGCCCTCGCCATGGGCGCGGACAAAGCAATCTTGATCGAGACGACCGCGGCGCTGGATTCGAGCGTCGTAGCCGCTGAGCTTGAAGCCGTGGCGAAGGCAGAAGGCGCCAACCTCATCTTGATGGGGAAACAATCGACCGACGGGGATGGGAATCAAGCGGGCCAAATGCTCGCCGCCCGCCTCGGATGGCCCCAAGCCACATTTGCGGCAAAGGTCGAAATGGGCGGTGGATCTGTCACCGTCACACGCGAGACGGACAACGGCGAAGAGGTTGTTTCGATGCCACTTCCCGCAGTCATTACCTGTGACCTCCGGTTGAATGAGCCTCGGTACATCGCATTGCCGGGCATCATCAAGGCTCGAAGCAAACCGCTCGAAAAGAGAGGTCCAAGTGGCGCAACTTCGGCCCGTGTCAAGACCGTGAAAATCGTGGCCGTGCCGGCGCGTGCCGCCGGTCGCAAGGTGGGATCGGTCGACGAACTGGTCGCCGCAATCCAGGCTACAGGGGTGCTTTCATGAGCAAAGTTTTATTAGTCGCATTTGATCGAAATGACGTGGCCCTTTTGGGGGGCTATGCCGCGAGCCAAAAGGGCGAGATCCACGTTCTTTCGATTCTCGGCGGTGATGTCGCCAATATCGGCGCCTCGACCGTCTCCGGTTTTGGCCTTGGGGAGGTCCCGCCAGCCGATGCTGCCGCCAGCGGAATTGCCGCGGTTGCGGCGGACTACACCCACATCGCCGCCGTGAGCACGATGCTGAGCAAGGATGTCCTGGCCCGGCTCGCCGGACTTCTGAACGCCCCCATGGTGTCTGATGTGACGGCCGTGGTCGATTCGTTCACCTTCGAGCACCCCATCGTTGCCGGAAGCCTGATCGAAACAGTCGCGGTAGAGGGAGGCAAAGTCATCCTCACCGTCCGACCAAGCAACTTTGAAAAGGTGGACGCCCAGGGCAGCGTCACGCCTACTTCCGTAGCCTATGCCGGCTCGGGCACTACTCAGGTCGTTTCTAAAGCGCAAAGAAGCGGCGGCCGCCCTGATCTCACCCAAGCCAAGGTGATCATCAGCGGAGGACGACCCCTCAAGGATGCCGCAACATTCGAGTCCGTCATCGGAGGATTTGCCGACGCAGTGGGTGGAGCCGCAGGAGCCACTCGCGCTGCCGTCGATAGCGGAATCGCCGCAAACGAACTCCAGGTGGGTCAAACCGGGAAGATCGTGGCCCCGCAACTCTATATTGCAGCAGGCATCTCGGGATCGACGCAACATATGGCGGGAATCAAGGACAGCAAGGTCATCGTCGCGATCAACACTGACGGCGATGCTCCCATCTTCGATAGCGCCGATCTTGGTTTAGTAGGCGATTTGTATACCGTCCTCCCTGAACTTCAACAGAAGCTTCAAAAGTAAGCCAATAATCGAAAAAGCATGAGTGACCCGAACGAAGAATCGACCGTTTTATACGATCCACTCATCGAGCTGATGGCTCGATTCGAGAACGTTCGGGTCACCGACTCCTCTGTCGATCCGCTGGAAGGGTTGTCGATTGAAGACAAACTCATCAAGCACATCGTGGAAGGGATCAAGAAAAATCTGGATCGCGACCTCGATCAAGCGATGGAGTCGTACCCGCCCATCGAGATCATCAATAACATCTTGCTAGAAGGCATGAAAGTGGTCGGGGAGCTTTTCGGCGCGGGCAAGATGCAACTTCCTTTCGTTCTGCAAAGTGCCGAAGTCATGAAGGCAGCGGTGCGGCATCTCGAACCGCACATGGAGAAGGTGGAGGGCAGCGAGAAGGGAAGCATTCTCCTTGCAACCGTCTCTGGAGACGTTCACGATATCGGAAAGAACCTCGTCGACATCATCCTGTCGAACAATGGATACCGAGTCGTCAATATCGGCATCAAGCAACCCATCAACAATATCATCGACAAGTTCCATGAGTCGAATTGTCAGGTGATCGGTTTGAGCGGTCTCCTCGTGAAGAGCACCCTCATCATGCGAGACAATCTCCTCGAACTGAATGATCGGGGGCTTGAAAAGATTCCCGTGATTTTGGGAGGCGCGGCTTTGACAAGAAGCTACGTGGAGCAAGACCTCCGGGCGATCTACAAGGGCAATGTTTACTATGCTCAGGATGCCTTCGAGGGTCTCGCAATCATGGGCCAGTTTGCAGAATCGGGTGTGCCAGATTTGCCGTCTGCCGAGACCGACGAGCCGGAATACACGCCTCGCGTGGCCTCCCACCGAGTCGGAGTCGTCGATTCTGACCTTTACGTCTTCGACGGCGTAAAGAGCGATGTCGCCCCGGTGGAAAAGATTCCTACCCTACCATTCTACGGGGCCAAGAAATGGGACAGGTTCGATATCTTCGAACTCTATCGATACATCAACACGGTGGCTCTGTGGCGAGGACAATGGCAGTATAAACGCCCCGATGGAATGTCCAACCCAGAATTCGCGGAGTGGCTCGAGGAGAATGTACGACCTATTTTCGAGCAGAAACAACGTGAACTGGCGAGTCGTATGAAGCCCCGGGCGAAGTGGGGTTACTTCTGGTGCAACTCAGAAGGGAACGATCTCATCATCTATCACGAGGATCAGAAAACGGAGCGCCAGCGGTTCAATTTTCCAAGGCAGAGAGATATGCGGCGTCAATGTCTTGCCGACTTTTTCCTTCCTGTCGAGGGCTGCGTGAAAGACGTCGTGGCATTTCACTTGGTCACAGTCGGGGAAGAAGTCACCGAGTACGAACGCTCCCTCTTTGCAAAGGGCGATTTCCAAGACTATCTTTACGTCCACGGAATGGGTGTGGAGACCGCAGAAGCCCTCGCCGAGTATTGGCACCAACAGATTCGCCGCGAAATGGGCATCGACGATCAGGAGCCCGAGGATATGAGGCTGTTGTTCAGCGCGAAGTATCACGGGGCGCGGTACAGCTTTGGATATCCGGCTTGTCCAAACCTCGAAGACCAAGCGAAGCTATTCGAGCTTCTTCAGCCCGAAGATCTTGGAGTCGCTCTCACAGAAGAGTTCATGATTGCCCCTGAGCAGTCCACCAGCGCGATTATCGTGCATCACCCCGAAGCCAAATACTTCAACATCCGATAATAAGGACAAAACAAGATGCTTCGTGCGTCTGAAAGAATAAGAACTATGCGAAAAGCAATTGCTTTGTGGATTTGTGCCAGCGCTTGTGCGCTTGTAGGATGCGGAGGATCGACCAACTCGGCGAACCCGCTCCAAAACAACTCTTTGCTGGGGAAAGACCCCTCATCGAATGTCGGCACGAAAGTCATGGCGGGCAAGGAGGGCGTCTCTGTCCCTGTATTCCTTTCCGTGAACCCTGAGCAACTGAAAGAAGATGTTTGGATTCGACCTCGCAAGGTCTTGATCGGCTCCAGCGATGCGACCCAAGTCCTTTGGGAAGGGCATGACCTTTTTTCCATTCGGCTCGCTGGGCTCCGGGACATTGAAGGTCGGCTCTACCTCCCCTTGGGCTTGGCTTCGAAGAACTCACGCTTGGTTCGGGCGCAGCTTCAGCTGGATGAAACGTACTGGGTCCCGGAACTCGGACAAGAAACCCCGGCAAAGAAGAAGTTTGTATTTACTGGCCAGGCCGGCGCGCCCGGGCAGCCATTGCTGACTCTGAACCTTGACCCGAACGCAGAATTTAGAGACGCCATTGTCTTGGAGCTAAACCTCGTCGAATCGACCGACAAGAAAGGGGTCACGCCCGAGCTCAAACTTGGGTCCACCCAGCTTGCTCTGGATGCCTCTCGCCAAGTCCCCGGCTGGGTACGAGGCACCGTCGAATCGAACTCGAGTTCCACTCTGAGCCTTAAGGCTTGGGGAACCACTCTTTCACTCGGATGGCAAGAGGGAGCGTATCAAAAGGATCTCGCGAAGGGCGACAACGTAGTTTCTCAGACCATTTTTGATTCGAAGTCGAAGTCCATGGTAGGGCAAAATGTCCAGGCCTTCAAGGGCAAAGAGATGCCACAAGGGATTTTTGGGAAGCTCGCCAGCACCCAAGACGAAGGAAAAACGGGCGTCTTCGAACCGGCGTGGACTCTCTGGGAAAAGGCCCCGGCCACGAGCTACTCGCTCCCTCTCGCCGAAGAAGGCTGGGGCGACAAAACTCCTTCGAGCGGATTCGTTGGGTTCGATGGCAAGGTCGCCATGCCTATGGTGAGCGTTCCGAAGGAACTTCAACTTGCGAAACCAGAGCCGGTGAAGAGTTCCCCGACAAAGGGAACGCCTAAGTCGAATCCTCCCCGAAAGCCGAAGTAAGAACGCCTAGAGTTTGGCGAGAAAGCCCAAGGATTTTGTCCCGTAATGGGGCAAACCCTCGTGCCCGTGGTTCGGATACAACTCCAATTCTTTGGGGCAAGACATTTTATTGAACGCAGCGAACTGCGAGGAAGGGGGGCAAATTGTGTCCATCAGACCCGTGAACAGCTGAACCTTTCCTTGAATTCGATCGGCGAGGTGTTGGATATCAATGTAGCCCAGTTTTTCCCAGATCTCATCGATGCGGGCATGTTGCGGGTCAAACGACCGGATCCAGTATCTCAAGTCATCGTAAGCATCCTTGGCTAAATCCATCTCCCAGACTCGTTTGTAATCGGCAAGGTAGGGGTAGGCCGAGACGCAGCGAGCAATTCTCGGTTCGAGGGCGGCGCAAACTAGGCTGAGGGCGCCGCCTTGACTCGCCCCGATCGTCCCCACGCGGGCGGGATCGACAAAGTCTAGCCCCATCGCGAGCTTTGCGATCTGGGCGCAGTCGCAGTAAACGCCCCGGTAAAACAGCTTTTCTGGAGAATCTCCCAGACCTCGGGTGATGTGCCCTTTCACGGTCGATCCGGCGGCTCCGCCTGGATCGGAGCTTTGGCCGCCCTGACCACGGACATCCATCGCAAAGGCCGAGTATCCAAGCAGAAGCCAGCGAGAGATCTCGGCCCAGTCTCCGCTATCCATTTGGTAGCCGTGGAACTGAAGAACACAAGGTCTGGCCTGCGAGAGTGATCTTGGCCGTACATGCTTCGCGAAGATCGTCGCACCTCCCACTCCTTCAAACCGTGCTTCGAACCATTGCGCATCGGGAATCGGACACTCCACCTCCTGGAAGTCGAACTTGCTCTGAAGCTGATCCACTTCGGCGAGACTGCTTTCCCAATATTCGCTAAAGTTGGCGGGGAGGGGGTTTCGACCCATGTAGGTTTTGAGTTGCTCCAAAGGAAGGTCAACTAGAGGCATAGGAATCATGTTAGCAGGTGATGTGACAAACCGTGGGGTTGAACCGTCTTGTCTTATGGCAGGTATCGCCAAACCATGGAAACACAACCGAAAAAGTCGCCAAGCAGTTCAATTTGGGTCGCCCTCATTGCCGGGGTCGCTTTCGTCTTTGGGCTCGGAGCCCTCGCGGACGGATTCGTCAAGTCGCGATCGGATGCGAACATGATTCGGGTGACGGGATCGGCTCGAAAAAACATTTCCAGTGATCTGATTCTATGGTCTGGCTCGCTTTCGTACCAAGGGACCACGGTGGCAGATACGTACAAAGAGCTGAAATCGGCGATGGGGAAGACCCTGACCTACCTAAAGGACCAAGGGGTCAAAGAAAGTGACATTACGGTCTCCGCTGTTCGTACTGAAACGCTCTTTCAAGCCACGGGGCAGGGTTACGTTCAAGAGAACACGTTCCGGAATATTGCCGGCTATCGACTCTCCCAGAGTATCAATATTCGGTCTACGGATGTCGAAAAGGTGGGGACGGTCGCTCGAAACATCACCGATCTAATCGCGACAGGGGTCGCTCTCGAATCAGGGTCGCCCAGCTATATTTACACAAAGATAGCCGATGTGAAAGTGGAGATCCTGGCGGAGGCGGCGAAGGACGCGCGACGACGCGGCGAGGAAGTGGCGAAGTCTTCTGGCGCAAGAATCACAGATGTCCGATTCGCAAGAATGTCACCTCTCCAAATCACTCCAGAGTTCGATTACGACATTTCGGGCGAAGGTCGAAACGACACATCTACGCCCAACAAAGCCATCACCGCGATTGTAACGATGGGATTTGGCGTGAAGTAACGTCGGGGCCGGTCAGCTCAAAAAATCACGCAAACTCTTCCATCCGCAGGAAAACCGTCATATACTAGAGGGGATGAGACGGACTTTCTCGGTTTTGGCCCTTTTGTGTGCGACCCTTAGCGGAGCACAGGCGAGCTACGAACTCGCTCTGATTTACGATTCCAGTTCGCGATCCATTTTGCGATACGATCCCATTGCCGGGATGTCGCTCGGCTTCTTTGGCCGACCTTACGCTGGCATTTTTGGGAATCCGCACCTCTTGAGTCTCGATCCAACAAGACCAGGAGAGGTTTTGACGATGGACGTTACGGGCACCGTACGGAGCATCAACTACAGTACCGGACTGATGAAAGGAGTTTGGCACGCGAGTACCGTCGGGATTTTTCCTAGCACCTTCCGTGCTCACTCCGATGGCACTTTCCTCCGAGGCACAATCAACGGAGATTACGGAGTCTATACGAAGGACTCCACCTCCCCTCTGGTAAGTCTCCAAACGTACGCAGGCTTCACGACGGTAGACGCAGTTCGTATGGAGGACGGATCTTTCGTTTCGCTGGAGCGGTGGAACAATGGCTCTGGCTGGTCATACGACCTATTTCGAAGGTCGTCCGACGGTGTCTTTACTGAACAAAGAATCGAGATTATGTCTACTACAGCGCATAGTCGGGCCTCGCTCCTTGTTCAACAAGGGAAGCTGTATGCGGTGACCCAGAACATCGGTTCCATCTCCACCGCAGGCTTTATGGTGGATCCGAGTGACGGATCCCTTGGGAGCCAGTTTACGCTTGGATTTGGGCTTATTCCGGATACAACTGGCATCACCAATCTTGCGAGTGGCCATGATGGATCGGCCTACTTTATTCAAAACGGGACCGGAGGGACGCGCCTCATGAACGGAACCGTGGATCAGGACTACTTCTCCCCCACCTACACTCTCCCATCAGGAGTTCTTGCGAACAGCATGGTTGTAGTCATTGCACCCGAGCCCGCATCCATGCTGGCACTGGCGGGAGGACTGGCGGTCATCCTTCGGCGACGAAGAGCGAAGTAACTCCTCTTAGGGCAGAAGAGTCCAAGGTCGAAGAGAGCGATCGGCGAGATTACGAACCTCGCCGGTCGCTCTAAATCTTCTTAAGCACTCGAAATCAAGATCGGCGACGGCGATCCCCGCTTTGTTGAGCGGTGTCTCGGCGAGCACGGGGCCAGTAGGGAACTCCTCGGCGCACGGAGCGAGAATCGCCGCAGATCCGTACCCCGTCGGGTGAGGTTCCTTGCCGATTCCGCCCACAAGCGACGCGTGGATCACAAAGCACTGGTACTCAATGGCCCGGGCTTGGCAACAGGTTCTTACCCTCCGAAATCCGTGAACCGTTTCTGTCGAGGCCGGGACGCACAGCAACTCGAGCCCTGCCTGCACCAATAAGTCCACCGCCGGCGGAAACTCGCAATCGTAACAAACGAGCGTTCCGACCTTTGGATCTGGCATGAGTTGCAACCCCTCGCCCGCCACAAGGCCCCAAGGGTCGTGTTCGTACGCCACTAGTCTCTGTTTTGCTTGTAGAAGAAATGTCCCGTTTGGATAAGCGATGGGGCACTGGTTGAGAATCCCTTGCGGTGAATCAAAAAACGTGGTGCCCCCCACCAAGATCATATTCGCTTCTTTCGAGAGACTTTGGATGAGTTCGCAGTAACCCGCAGCATATCCGGTGAGTAAGGCCGCGCACCCCGCCTCAGGATAATCTCCGTGCAGGGAATACAACTCTCCGGTGGTGTATTCGGGGAGTACTAAGAGCTCGACCCCTTGTTCCTTGGCGTTGGAGATCACCGCAGTGACTCGGGAGAAGAATTCATCGACGCTTCCCACGGGTCGATGTTCATAGTTGACGGCTCCTACTCTCATGAAGGTCTCCATTCTAACAGAGCCGCGGCGTGGAGGCTCTCATCATCCTCCATGTAGTTTTCGATCACGCCCAGAAAGGTGAGGCCCATGCGAAGAAGCGGAGTCATCGTGCGGTCAGTGAGAGTGCCATCGGCCACCGCCTGCGTAAAGCGGGAAGGGTCGAGTCCGGAGACTTGGCAGTCGGGAATTCGGCAAGCGGTTCCGTACCGATCCATGTTGTTCTCGCGGACAAAGTCGAACCTTGCGTGATACAGCAGACGAGCCACGCCGCGCCCGCGAAAGTCAGGATGGACGCTGATATCGGCGCCATAAAGAGTCTGTCCGTCTGGGGCGGCGGCCTCGAAGGTAAAGCCCCCGAGCGTCTGCTCCCAAGGCAAGTGGGCCTCCCAAGTCGCACTGGGGATTCGGCATGCACTTGCGCTCCCTATGATCAGGTCCCCTTGTTCGATGACGAACTGGCAACCTGGCATCTTGGAAAGATGGGCTTCGAGATGATGCCGCTGCCACAGAGCCTCTTCGGGAAACGGCTCGGGGAAGCACGCTCGCTGGAGGGCAATCACCCCGTCGATGTCCTCATGGCGCATGCATCTGACGTTCATAGAATTATGATGGACCGTACCCTTTACAAGGAGGGGTCGATCTGGGGTATCCTTCCTGATTGCGTCTAGTACGCATGTGTATCCGACAGGCCTGACTTTTCAGTCTGGCGCTCGACGGCTACCGTTCACTTGCGGGTTTCTTTATCCGAAAATGCTTGCCTTCTGGTTATTCCAGACGATGAGCTGAGGAGAAAGGTGCCCGTTAATAACTATCCGGAGAAAGATTAAACCGAATGGCAAGAAGTATTAAAAAAGGCTTCTTCATCGATGATCACCTTCTGAAGAAGGTAGATGCGATGAACGAGTCTGGCGAAAAAAGGCCAATAAAGACGTGGTCCCGAAGGTCCACGATTATCCCTGACATGATTGGGCACACGATTGCTGTGCACAACGGACGAATGCACCACCCTGTTTTCATCACTGAAAACATGATCGGCCACAAGCTGGGTGAGTTTGCCCCGACCCGAACGTATAAGGGTCACGCGACAGGTATTCCTGACCGAGGAGTGAAAATCCGATAATGGAAGTCCGAGCAGTCGCCAAATTTGTCAAGGCTCAACCGCGAAAGATCCGCATCGTCGCCCGAGAAATCAAGGGTGAGGCCGCGGTGATGAGCGCGCACAAGCTTCAGTTCCACCCCAGCAAGGGAGCTCGACTTCTTCGCAAGGTGCTTGTGAGCGCCATCGCGAACGCAGCCGAGAACAACAGAATTTCCGCTGAAAACCTTCGCGTATCGAGAATTAGCATCGATGAGGGTCCTCGCCAAAAGCGAGTGAGCCAACGCGCCCAAGGCCGAGGAAACCGGATTCTCAAGAAGACAAGCCACATCACCGTTGTCCTTGAGCAATACGAGCCCGACGCCGCGGTGAAGCCGCACGGCACGAAGGCAAAGGCACGACCGAAGTTCGATGCGCCAAAGAAGAAGGCCGCACCGAAGAAGGAAGAAGCCGTAGCCCCAGTCGAAGAGGCAAAGGAAGAAGTTATTGAAGAGACCGCGGCCGAGACCGCGGACGCGACAGAAGCTGCAGAGGCTCCCGTAGCCGATGCAAGCGAGGAATCCAAGGACTAAACACGATGGGTCAGAAAATTCATCCCGTAGGATTTCGAATCGGCGTCATTCGCGGCCACGATAGCCACTGGTTTTACGACAAGAAGAGCTATGCGGCCGTCCTGAAGCAAGATCACGAAATCCGCAAGTATCTTCACCAAAAGATCGGTGTTGGCACCGTGAGCCGAGTTGAAATCGAGCGAGCCGCCAACCGAATCAAGGTCACTATTTATACAAGCCGACCCGGCGCCGTCATTGGCCGCGGTGGAAAGGGCATCGACGAACTGAGCGACAACATGAATCGCATGGTTCGAAAGATGGACCCGACCAGCGTCGTTCAAGTAAACGTCACCGAAGTTCGGCAGCCTGAACTGGATGCCCAACTCGTGGCAGAAAACATCGCGATTCAACTTGAAAAGCGTGTAAGCCACCGACGAGCGATGCGCCAAGCGATGACTCGATGCGTTCGAATGAACGGTCGAGGCATCAAAGTCCAGGTCTCTGGCCGATTGAACGGTTCGGAAATTGCCCGAACTGAACAAGACAAGGTCGGAAAGATTCCTCTGCACACTCTCCGCGCCGACATCGATTACGGCGTGGCCACGGCCTACACAATCTGGGGCACCGTTGGTGTCAAAGTTTGGGTGTACAAGGGCGAAGTCTTGCCAGACAAGCAACGCGCTGAAATGGCTCGACGAGCCGAAGAAGCCGATGCCGCCGCTGCTGCTCGACGCCGACGCCGTGAAGAACCCGCCACCGGCCAAGTGGAAGCACTTGCCAAGCCAGTGGAAGAAGCTCCAGCTGAGGTGACGAACTAATGTTAATGCCCAAGAGAACGAAGTACCGAAAGATGCACCGCGGACGTATGCGCGGCCTTGCAACTCGAGGCAACTATCTAGATTTTGGTACGTACGGCATCATGGCTCTTGAATGCGGATGGGTGACCAGCCGCCAGATCGAAGCCGCTCGTATTGCCATGACCCGACACATCCGACGTGGTGGTAAGGTCTGGATCCGAATCTTCCCCGATAAGTCCTATACCAAGAAGCCTCTCGAACAGAGAATGGGTAAGGGTAAGGCTCCGGTGGAAGGCTGGGTGGCCGTCATCAAGCCAGGTCGGATCATGTTCGAAATGTCCGGTCCTGCAGAAGACGTGGCAAAGGAAGCGATGCGACTGGCTATCATGAAGATGCCCATTCGCTGCAAGTTTGTTACGAAGGCTGATTTCAAGGAAGGGGCACCACTCGAATCGGGTCTTGACCACTCCCTGGCGATCGTGAAGCGCAAGAACGAAATTGCCGCTCGACACTCCGCCGCGGCTGAATCGGCCGCTGCCTCGGCACCTGCCGTGGACCAAGCTCCTGCCGCGACCGATGCAGGCGAGGAGAACGCATAAATGAAGGACCTGAAAGTATCTGATCTGCGCGATAAGAGCGTGCCTGAACTGGAGGAGTTGGTTTCGAAGGAGCGAGCCGAGCTTTACAAAGCTCGACGAGATCTCGTCTTCCGACAAATTACCGACACCGCGAGTTTGAAGGTGCGGCGACATAACATCGCTCGAATCCTCACTTTGATTGAGGAAAAGAAGCGTGGAGGAAACGCCTAATGGAGCGCAACAGCCGAAAGATCCGACAAGGTTTGGTCGTAAGCAACAAGATGACGAACACAGCCGTCGTCAAGGTTGAGCGACGTGTGCAGCACCCGCTGTACGGAAAAACCGTTTTGAAGACCGAAAAATTCAAGGCCGATGTAAACGAGACTGTTCTCGGCCAGAAACTCGATGAAGGAGATACCGTAGAGATCATGGAGACTCGACCCATCAGCAAAGAAAAGCGATGGCGAGTCACCCGGATCATCGAGAAGGTCAAGTAATGCCCCTGTGGGTGAGGCCGCGACATGGATGCGCGTGATCACCCACAGATGACCCCACGAAGGAAACGAGGATGATTCAACAATTTTCTAGACTCAAGGTAGCCGACAACAGCGGAGCGCGTGAAATCATGTGTATCCGTGTGCTGAAAGGTTCTCAACCCCGCTACGGCGGCGTTGGCGATCTCATTGTCGGTTCGGTGAAGTCGGCGACCCCAAACATGCCGATCAAAAAGGGCGACGTGGTGCGAGCCGTCATTGTCCGCACTAAGAAGCCAATTCGACGTGTCGATGGTTCGATGCTCCGATTTGATGACAACGCTTGCGTCGTCATCAACCCGGTGAACATGGAGCCACGAGGCACCCGAATCTTTGGACCAGTGGCCCGCGAACTCCGGGACTCGAACTTCATGAAGATCGTGTCTCTAGCGCCGGAGGTGCTGTAAGCCATGCCAACCAAAAAAGAACTCAAACAAGCAACGAACCGCATCAAGGTCAAGATCCGCACGGGCGACAAGGTCGTCATCATCGCGGGGAAAGACAAGGGTGAGATCGGCTACGTAGCCGCTGTCAGCCCAAAAGAAGAGAAAGTGATTGTTCTTAAGGAGAATGCAGAAAATCCTGAGCAACCACTGCCTTTGAATGCGGTGATCAAGCACCGAAAGCCACGGCAACAAGGCGAAAAGGGTGCTCGAATCATGCTTCCTAGCCCGCTCCACATCAGCAACGTTATGCTTCTTGATCCCAACAGCGACAAGGCCTCGCGCATCGGTCGCCGAAAAGAAGGGGACAAGATCGTACGGTACGCAAAGAAGAGCGGCAAGACCCTGGTGGACACACCAAATATTCAAAAGAAGGACTAAGAGATGGCGAAGAAGGGAACTACAGCTGAACAACCGGCCGGGGCTCTTCCCGCCCCGCGACTGAAGAAGGTCTACAAAGAGACCATTTCAGGGAAATTGCGCGAGCAGTTTAACTACAAGTCTGTCATGCAGGTGCCGAAGGTCGACAAAATCGTCCTGAACATGGCCGTAAAGCAAGGCGACGAAAAGGGCCTGGAGAATTGTGTGCGAGACATGCAAATTATCACGGGTCAAAAGCCAGTCGTTACGGTCGCCCGAAAGGCAATCTCGAACTTCAAACTTCGAGAAGGCATGAAGATTGGTTGCAAAGTGACTCTGCGCGGCGATCGTGCGCTTCACTTCTTGGATAAGCTCGCCACCGTGGTTCTCCCACGGATTCGAGACTTCCAGGGGCTTCCCGCCAACAGCTTTGATGGTCGAGGCAACTATGCCCTCGGACTGAAGGAGCAATTGGTATTCCCAGAGATCTCGTACGATACATTCGACAAGATCCGAGGAATGGACATCGTGATTGGCACTACCGCCAAGACCGATGAAGAAGGCCGAGCTCTTCTGAAGCTGATGGGTATGCCCATCCGCGAAAAGTAAGAAGCAAAAAGCAACGCAAGGATGGCTCCCAGATCGACTCGGTCTGGGAGCCATTTTCATGCTGAAATGCCGGAACTAGAGCTTAAGGACGTCTGGCGAGCAGAACGCTAAGCAGCCTCCAGCCCACTGGGGCGAAGAAAATGCCTGCCGGACGCAAAAATAGACTCCCTGGAGCCCTTGACAAGCATCGCCGATTCGGTGCATAATTTACATCGGTCTTCTTGCCCATGGGTAAGTTGGCCAACCAACCGTACATCAAGGAGGCGCTCGCAAGTCATGGACCTAGTCCATTCCTAACTGAAGAGAAAGGAAGACAGAGCGGCCTCGTGTGACTACCACGAGGTTTTTTGATGCATGGAGGGTCGCAAGATTAAGAATTGAGGATTGAATGCCGACAGTTAACCAATTAGTTCGAAAAGGACGCCGGGACAAATCTGTAAAGAGTAAGTCCCCCGCGCTCAAAGGCAACCCGTTCCGACGTGGTGTTTGCACCATCGTACGGACCCAAACACCGAAGAAGCCAAACTCTGCTATGCGCAAAGTGGCTCGTGTTCGCCTTACGAACGGAATTGAAGTCACCGCATACATTCCTGGCGTCGGCCACAACCTTCAAGAGCACTCGGTTGTGCTCGTGCGAGGCGGACGTGTCAAGGACCTCCCCGGTGTGCGATACCACATCGTGCGAGGCACACAACAAACGGCCGGTACGGCGAACCGACAACAGGGTCGGAGCAAGTACGGGACGAAACGACCCAAGGCCCCCGCGAAGTAAGGAAACGATTTAAAACATGCCACGAAAAGGTCCAGCAGAAAAAAGAGTCGTTGCTCCAGATCCCGTGTACGGGAGTGAGCTCGTTCAACGCTTTATCAACCGATTGATGCTCGACGGTAAGAAGACCGTCGCAGAGAAGATTTTCTACGGCGCTATGCAAGATGCCGAAGAAAAGACCGGAACTCCGGCACTCGAAATCTTTGAAAAGGCAGTTCAAAACGTGATGCCAGTCATGGAAGTTCGAGCCCGCCGAGTCGGTGGTCAAAACTACCAAGTTCCAATGGAAGTTCGACCCGTTCGAAAGAGAACTCTCGCCTTCCGCTGGATGGTGGAATATAGCCGGAAGCGCAACGGCCGAAATATGAGAGACAAACTTTCCGCTGAACTCGTAGATGCCTTTAACGGTACCGGGCCCAGCGTAAAGAAGAGAGAAGATACGCACCGAATGGCCGATGCCAACAAGGCGTTCTCTCACTACCGATTCTAGTACTTTCACAATCTTCTTCTTGCTCTGCGCGCGCGTCGGAAAGCCCGAGGTGCGCGCAGTTGCGAGTGAGACCCAACCCTCATCCCTGACCCAAGAAAAGAAACAAACAACGTTATGCCACGCAGTCATCCGCTCGAACTCATCCGAAATATCGGAATCGCGGCTCACATTGATGCCGGGAAAACCACGACGACCGAAAGAATTCTGTATTACACCGGTAAGTCGCACAAGATCGGTGAAGTGCACGATGGTGCCGCCACCATGGACTGGATGGAGCAGGAGCAAGAGCGAGGTATCACCATCACCTCCGCTGCTACCTCCTGTTTCTGGAGCGGAAGCAAGAAGGACAAGCCAGAGCACAAGATCAACATCATTGACACTCCTGGCCACGTGGACTTTACCGTTGAAGTGGAACGATCTCTGCGCGTGCTGGACGGCCTCGTTGCCGTCTACTGTGCGGTCGGTGGGGTTCAGCCACAATCTGAGACGGTTTGGCGACAAGCCAACAAGTACAAGGTTCCTCGAATTGCTTACGTCAACAAGATGGACCGGCTTGGAGCCGACTTCTTCAGCGTTGTCAACCGACTTCGAGAGCGACTTGCTGCGAACGCAGTGCCTATCCAAATTCCAATCGGATCGGAAAGCAACTACACAGGTTACATCGACCTCATCACCATGACGGCCACGATGTACCGATCCGACGATGGAAAGGTCTTCGAAGAGACTGCAATTCCTGCAGAGCACATGGACATGGCCAACGAATGGCGTGAAAAGATGCTCGAAGGGGTGGCGGACACCGATGACGCCATCATGGAGAAAATCCTTGAGGGCGAAGAGATTTCTGAGCTGGAACTTCGAAATGCCATTCGCGCAGGAGTTCTCGCCAACAAGCTCGTCCCCTGTCTTTCGGGTTCGTCGTTCAAGAACAAGGGCGTCCAAGCCATGTGCGACGCGGTCATCGAGTTCCTTCCTTCGCCGATCGACACGGGCGCAGTCAAGGGTATCGATCCTCGCACCGACGAAGAGCTTGTGCGAAACCCAGATGATGCCGAGAAGTTCACGGCACTCGCCTTTAAGATCATGTCCGACAAGTACGTCGGCCGCTTGACCTTTATGCGCGTCTATTCTGGAAAGCTTAAGAAGGGCACCGCTGTTTCGGTCAGCTATCGCGATCCGATGACAAACGAATTCCGAACTCGAACCGAGCGAATCGGTCGAATCATGGAAATGCACGCGAACAACCGCCAAGACATCGATGAGGTGTACGCGGGAGAAATCGTGGGCGTCATTGGCGTCTCCGACGTGCGAACTGGTTACACCATCGCCGACGACGATCACCCGATCTCGCTCGAATCGATCAAGTTCCCTGAGCCGGTTATCCAAATCGCGGTCGAACCGAAGAGCCGAGCAGACCAAGAAAAGCTTGGAACCAGCCTTCAGCGCCTCGCCGAGGAAGACCCAACGTTCCGAGTCTTCACCGATGCTGAAAGTGGTCAGACCATCATTTCTGGAATGGGTGAGCTTCACCTTGAAATCATTGTCGACCGACTCAATCGAGAGTTTGGTGTGCAAGCCAACCAAGGAAAGCCTCAGGTTGCCTATCGAGAAACCGTCGCCCAAGTAGCCAAGGCCGAAGGCCGATTCATCCGACAAACGGGTGGTTCGGGTCAATATGGTCACTGTTGGGTTGAAATCACGCCGCTCGAAGCCGGGTCCGGATTCGTGTTCGAGAACAAGGTTGTCGGTGGTTCGATTCCGAAGGAATACATCCCTGCAATCGAAAAGGGTGTCCGAGAAGCCACGCAGCAAGGCGTGCTCGCCGGGTATCCAGTTGTCGATGTGAAGGTTTCGGTCTACGATGGTAGCTACCACGACGTGGACTCCAACGAAAACGCGTTTAAGCAAGCAGGAATCCTTGCGTTCCGAGAAGCCATGAAGAAGGCGACTCCGATCATCAAGGAGCCAATCATGCACGTGGAAATCACGACCCCTGAGCAAAACGTGGGAGACGTGGTGGGAGACATCAACGGTCGACGCGGTCGAATCGATGGCATGGAAACGAGCTTTGGCGCAACGATCGTCAACGCTCAGGTGCCACTGTCCGAAATGTTCGGTTACGTCACCACGCTTCGATCCCTTACCCAAGGTCGTGCGACGCCAAACGTGACGCCAAGCCACTACGAGCAAGTTCCAAGGAACATCGCCGAGGAAATCATCGCGAAGAACTCACGATAATCCTCATCGTAAGGAAAAAGAGACCCCTTGGCCTATGGTCGAGGGGTCTTCTCTTTTATAGCTCTCGCAAGCGGGCAAGAAGGTCTTTGGCCGTCAGGGTCAAGCGATAGGTGCCGCTCTCGTGGCGAACGACCCACTCCAAAGGCTCCACTTGCAGGACCCACTGCTGGGTCTCGTTGGACAACGTCATGGTGTCATGACTCACCGTGATCTTGAATTGGGTCCACGGCAAAGCAACCTTGTGCAACAGCCGTGCGTGGATCATGGTTTCTTTCTCCACCCTCAGGGTGCCCTTGGATTCGGATTGGTCACCCATTAGAATGGCAGGACCCGCCCAATGCAGGTCGGCGGTCCCTTGCTTGAAGGGTATCTCCGCGTTCCGATATCCCTCTCGGGTGGTCTCAAGGAGTTCGTCCACCAACTCTCCTTCATTTCCAGCAATCGGTAAGCGTTGGCCTAGCCGCTGCCAGTTGTCCAGGGTGTGGGTGACTCCAACATACGCTCGCAACGGGGTGAAAGTGGTGTAAGCGAGTTCGAGGCCGTCCTCATTCTCTTCGAACTCTGTTCCGCACTTGACGCACACAGGACCCCTGGTGCCAGAGAGTTTGCCGGCAGCAACCCATTGGGCCTCTTCCGTTGAAAGCGAGGTGCCCTGGAGGACGCCTGCAACTCGGTGGGGGTCGGTCGGAGCTACCAAGAGACTTATCTGGCCCTCTTCGAGGTGATAGTCCGCGCCGCACGAGGAACACTCCGCGTTCCCTCGTCCTGGTTCCATGTGCGCGGCCACTCTCGCCCATTCATCCGGGAAGAGGCAGGAATATCCATCCTTCTTTGGTTTAGGATGGATTTGCAAGAGCGCGCCGTTTTTCTGCAGGTCAAAATGGGCCCCACACGAGTCGCAGATCTCGCATTCTATTGAGCGAAGACTCGCCGCAAACCAATCTTCCCAAGTCGAGACCTGCTCCGATCCTTCCAGCGTGACCTCTTGGCCCTTTACCGTCCACTGTGCAGGGCAGTGCGTGCAAGAATAGCTCCCGCGTCCTAGAAGGCTCGTCAGTTTGGAGCCCTTGAGCTTCCCGAGTCCACACGCCGGGCAGAAGAGCGGAAGACCGCCCGTGTACCGATGCGTTCGGAGCCATCCTGCCTTGCACTGAGGACACTTTCCCTCAGGAATGTCGAGGACCTTCATGACTCCCGTGCGGCAGACAACACAAGTCATGGGCTTGGCGGGTCGAACGATTTCGACATGCCCCGGACAGGCGGGGCAGCCCCGCTTCGAGGGTCTAAACTTTGCTTGGGCGATCACGCGCCGATCGAGATCGAGGAGTTTCTCGTGAAAGCCCTCGGGTTCTTCCCCCCGAATCTGCGCGATCCAGTCTTCCATGCTCGCCGGGCGCCGAGACAATCGGACTTCGAGACCCCGTTCGATCATTTCAACCAAGTCTTCGCTGATATCTGGCCGAATCTCTCGGAGGTTCGGTAAGGGAGCACCCACCATGCGCTCGGTCGCCGGCGGAGGTGGATCGCCGGTCAGGAGCATCCACGCCGTGGCCGCAAGGCCGTAAATGTCGGTTCCTGGCCCGCGCCGAGCCCGCTCAGACAACTGCTCTGGAGCCGCGAACCCCGGCGTAAACTGCACGGTGTGCGTTTGCGTCAAATCGCTGTGCCAGGCCCGGGCCGAACCAAAATCAATCACATGGACCGCCCCTTGAGGATCGATCAAAATGTTGGTGGGCTTGATGTCTCGGTGCAGAATCCCTTTGGCATGGACTTGCGACATGATCTTCGCCACACTCTTGCAGAGTTCAGCCACGGCCGCTCCGGCCATTCTGCCTTCGCTCTTAAGGAGCTTATCAAGGGTGATCGCCCCCATCACGGCCTCGAAAACGCAGTATGCCGTGTCATTCTCTTGGAATGTAGCCCGGACCGAAGGGATGCCCGAGATTCTCAATGACCGAAGAGCCACGCCTTCCAGTGAAAACTGGTGACGAATCCGATGTCGGTTCGCCGCGCTAAAAGTAGGGAAGACAACGCTCAACTCACCGTCTTCTCGGCTCGCGTTGCTTGGTGCGAGTTCCTTGACGACGCAGTGGTCCCCACGCTGCTCATCCTTGGCAAGATAGGTGATCGCGAACCCACCGCGGCCCAAGACCTCTTCGATGCGGAAGCGCTCTGCCAAGAGGTGTTGCAAGGGTAGCGGGGAAGGAGAGGAGGCCAAGGTAACATACCCACGTTACCATGATTTCCAGCCTCCTTTTCGCCTCGGCCATCTATGCCTACAGCTTCGCGGGAGCGCCTGAGTTTCGCTATAGCGTGGATGTGACTTTCGACGGCTACCTGCCCGTCTTCGGAGGCAATGAGGGCCGCGTGGATGTGAACTTGGTCCTGTTGGTGAAGCCTCTCGCGGCGGCCGAGACCGGCACGATCGCCGTGGAGTCCTCGCTGGAAGATGCAAAGATTTCCTTCAATTCGGATCCGTTGCCTCTGGCGCTCTCCGATTTTGAGCGGTTCATTCCAAAGTCAAAATGGGTGTTCCTCTCCAACGGATCGCTCAAGAGCACCACGACACCGAAGGTGGATCTGCCTTTTCGCCTGCCCGGGCTCGACGTGGAGCAGTTTGCGGCAATCACATTTGTCCCCATCCAGTTTCCTGAGAAACCCGACGTCTCATGGACTTACAATTCGACCTTCTCTGGCAATCCACTGAGGACCCAAGTGAAGGTCCTCTCCGAGAGTGAAAAGCTGGCGACCTTTTCGATCAACCGAGACCAAAACCTGGAGAGTTTCGAAGACGAGAACCAAGATCTTGTCGCGGAGAAGGAGAAAGCGACCTCTATTGTCAAGACCAGAGGCCTTGGCGCTGGGAGGGTGGAGTTTGATCGGGTTTCGGGCGCGGTCGAGACCTACTCTATGAAGTTTTTTACTCAGAGCCAGGTGACCCCAGTCGCGGGCGGTGAATCTAAAACCCGTAAACTGAACGTATCTTTTCTTGTAAAGCGACTGCGTCCCGCAAAACCCGGAGTCGTGAAAGACGGAGCATAACGAAAATGAAAAAAGGAATTCTCACTCTAAGCGTCCTGATTTGCTTGTTTGGCTGTGGCGATATCGAAGTCGATAAGCAAAAGGTAGATGACGCCACGCAAAAGGTGGATAACGTCAAGAAGACCGTGGAATCGGGCATGAAAACGGCCGAGGACACGAAGAAAGGGCTGGATGATCTGCTGGCGAAAGGAAACTCCTTGAGGGAAAAGGTGGATGCCGCCGCGGCAAACATCGCCGATTGGGACAAACTCTCGAAGGACCTTGCCGCAACCGTTGAGAAGTCCGGCGAAGTCTCTCGAGATGCGGTCGCCTTCGTGCAAATCACCGCCGCGAGCTCAAGTCAAGAGGTTTTGGCAAAGGCGAAACCCGCCATGGAAGCCGTCGCAAAGTCCGTCACCGATCCAGGCGTGAAAGAGCGACTGAAGGGAATATTCGAAACAAAGATCCGTTCTTCTGAAGAAGCGGGCAAGCAATACTGGCAAGACTTGCTCAATCTCCTGCCAAAGTAACGGCAAAATCGGATTGACCCGCAGCGGCGAGAACATTCGCCCCCGCAAGCACAAAAAAGATGGCCCGGAGCGGAACTAAGTTCCACCCGGGCCTACGTGCACTATATGAGCATTTTTGGGGAGTGTAGGTTGGTTAAAGTCTATTTCCGGATCGAACTCCCCGCCCGATTCCGCGCCGCCACGCTCCTTGCTACACTCCTTCAGGGGTTGGCGACTCAATACATATAGGTCGGGAACAGATTCGGGTGTGACACCCAAATTGAAGAATTGTTAGAATCAGGTGAGGTCTAGTAAACATCTCAGGGAGTTATTCATAATCGAGATTCATGACCCCCCGGGAAAAGCTACTTCTCCTTCGTGACGAGGTTTCTCGCCATATGGACCTCTACTACGTCCAAAATGCGCCTGAGATCAGCGACACAGAGTTTGATCAGCTGTTTCGGGAGCTTCAAGATCTAGAGAACTCGCATCCCGAACTTTGGTCTCCAGACAGTCCTGTCCACCGCGTGGGCGCGCCCCCGCTTGCCGAGTTCCAAAAGGCAAAGCATGTGGTTCCCATGCTTTCTCTAGACAATGCGTTCAATGAAGAAGAGCTGAGGGCCTTCGATGCGAGGGTGCGTGAGCTCACTCACGACGAAGACGTCGAGTACAGCGTGGAGCTGAAATACGATGGGCTTTCGCTCTCGCTGGTGTATCTCGATGGGATTCTATCGCAAGCCGTCACTCGGGGCGATGGCACGACCGGAGAAGTCGTGACCGAAAACGCCCGAACCGTACGGGGGATTCCTCTTCGCATTCAGTCCGGGCCGCTCGGCCGGTTCGAGGTCCGCGGAGAGGTTCTCATGTCGAAGTCCGCATTTACGGAATACAACGCGGAACGACAAGCAAAGGGGGAACCGCTCTTGGTGAACCCCCGAAATGCAGCGAGCGGAGGGATGCGCCAACTCGATAGCCGGTTGACGGCGCAGCGAAAACTCTCTTTCAAGCCGTATTCGGTTGCCGATGGAGGCCCGCTCGCCTCCACGCAGTCCGGAACAGTCTCCCGGCTCGGAGAAATGGGCTTTCCATTTCCAGAAGAAACGCAGGTCTGCGTGGGGATGGATCGCGTTTTGGCGAGGCTCCATGAGATCGAAGCTATGCGCTCTAGCCTGGCCTTCGGTATCGACGGGGCCGTCATCAAGGTCAACTCCTTTCAGAAGCAGGAGGAGCTTGGGTTCACAGCGAGAGGTCCGCGATGGGCCATCGCGTTCAAATTCGCGGCGGAACAAGCCTTTACAACGCTCAATGATGTGACTTTCCAGGTCGGGCGAACGGGTGTGGTGACTCCTGTCGCCGAACTCGAACCGGTTTTCGTGGGGGGAGTCACGGTGAGCCGCGCCACGCTTCACAACTTCGAGGAAGTGAAGAATAAGAGGGTGATGATCGGTGACACGGTCATCGTGCAGAGAGCAGGGGATGTCATCCCTGAAGTGCTTGGGCCGGTCGAGGAAAAGAGGCCCCCAAACGCTCGGCCGGTCGTCCAACCGACTCATTGTCCCGCATGCAACACGTCCCTCGTGGCACTAGAGGGATACGTGGCCATTCGCTGCCCAAACAAGTCGTGTCCTGCCCAGGTGGTCGCCAAGATGATCCATTTTGCGAGTCGCAAGGCCATGGATATCGACGGACTCGGCGAAAAGCAGATCATACGGTTTGTGGAGAACGGCTTTCTCACAGATCTTCCTAGTATTTATCGGTTGGAGGATCATCGAGAGAGCATCTTGGCGCTCGACCGCACAGGAGAAACGAGTACCGCGAACCTCTTTTCTAGCATTGTTCAGAGTAAAGTTCGTCCCCTCGATCGGCTCATTTTCGGCCTAGGGATTCCCCAGGTGGGGGAAAGGACCGCAAAAGACCTTGCGCGGAGGTATGGAACCCTCACGGCGCTCATGGAAGCCCCGGCGGAGGAACTGGTGCAAATCCAGGCTATCGGCACGAGAACCGCAGAAGAGATTGTCGAGTGGACGCATGATGAGGGGAACAAGGCGCTCGTCGCGAGCCTTCTTGAGGCGGGGGTCTCTCCCGAAGAGGATGATCGACCGCGAGGCGAACACTTTGCGGGGCAGACGCTTGTTTTCACAGGAAAACTGGAGCAGCTCACCCGTGACCAAGCCGAAGACCTCGTCTTGCGAAACGGGGGCCGCGCGGCTGGATCGGTCAGCAAACAAACGACCCTCGTGGTCGCGGGTCCAGGGGCGGGGAGCAAACTCGCCAAGGCCGAATCGTTGGGGATCCCTGTGCAAACAGAAGAAGAGTTTCTCGCCAGTCTGCCCGCCGAACTACGCCCTTGAACCACGTTTTTTCTCTGCATCGGGAGACGTTCGATCTTCGTACAGCGGTCACCTGCGGCCAAGTGTTTCGGTGGAGCGAGCCGACTCCGGGTTTGTTACATGGCATAGATGGGAATCACTGGTATCTTGCTCAAGAAACGGATTCCGGGTGGACCATCACGTCGAACACTACGGAAGAGGATTTTCTTCACTTTGCGGGGCTTGACTCCGATGACACGGCGATTCGCGCCGAAATCAGCTCCGCTGTGCCCGAGCTTGCACAGCTCATGACAAGGCATCAATCCTTGCGTCTCTTGAGGCCTTCTAGCTGGGTCGAGGCCTGTTTTTCGTTTCTGTGCAGTAGCAACAACCACATCGCTCGAATCGGACAGATGGTGAATCACCTGGCGTCTTATGGGACCGCGATTCCGGATTGCCCCTTTCAAGGCGTGCAATTTCCGACGATCGAGGTCTTAGCGCAACTCCAAGAGAGTGAACTCCGGGCCGCGAAGTTTGGCTATCGAGCGAAGACGATTCCGCTCGTCGCTCGCTCTCTGTCGATCCAGCCTACGCCTCCTGCTGGCCAAGCGCTGGAACCGTGGCTCTCCACCCTTCCCGGAATCGGGTCGAAACTCGCGGCCTGCATCGCGATCTACGCCTTTCACGATGGATCGGCGGTTCCGATGGATGTCCATATGAAGCGGGCCTTCGTTCACTTCGAGCTGGCCGAATCGATGGCGGAGGGCCATCTTCGCCAAGGAGTTACCCGATTCAAAGAGGCTCTTGGCCCTCGGGCGGCGTACGCTCAGTTGTTAATGTTTCACGATCAGCGAATGCGGTCTGTTCGGTAGAATCGAGGGCATGCGAAAAGGCTACGGATGGTTTCTGGTCGCAATCACGACTCTTGGTGTATTAGCATTTGCCTATGCTGCCCCCAAACGAACCTTTGGGAAACCAAGCAGTTCGGCGAAAATCGACGATAAGGACGTCGTCGAAGCTTCAGGAATCACCCCCTCGCGTCGTTATCGCAGCGAGTTCTACACGCACAACGATAGCGGCGACAAAGCCCGGATCTTTCGGTTTGACGAGAAAGGGAAAGTGACGGCGGAAATCAGCCTCGAAGGGGCCAAGGCGATCGATTACGAGGATATTGACTCGGCCTTGATCGCAGGGAAGCAATGGGTGTACGTCGCCGATGTGGGTGACAATGGCAAAGTCCGAAAGTCCGTTACCGTCTATCAGTTGCAGGAGCCGAAAGGAAAAGGGAAGCTCTCGGTTCGGCCAGACCTTGTGCTCGACATCACTTATCCCGACGGACCCCAAAACGTTGAGGCGTTCATGGTGCATCCGAAAACGGGTGACTTTTGGATCGTCTCGAAGGTGAACTCGGGCAAGAGCAATGTGTACACGCTCGCTCGACCCAACAAGTCGGGTGCTTTTCAGATGACCAAGGTGGGGACGGTGCAAGTCGGGACGATGATTCCAGGGTCGGCCATGGTAACGGCCGGGGCATTTTCGCCCGATGGAAGCTACTTGACGCTGAGAACTTACACGGCTCTTTTCGAGTTTCGGGTACCGAAAACAACCCGAGATTGGGTGAAGGGCGAGGCAATGAGGATCGAATCCGCGCTGGAGAATCAAGGCGAAGCGGTGTGCTACACCTTGGATGGAAAAGCTCTTCTTACGATCACGGAAGGGAAGAATCCTGCCATTCAGCGGATAAAGATTGGCAGCTAGAGACTGCCCCTATTTCTACCGATAATCAAAATTTGGAAGCCGACGTTTAGGTTCAAACGTCGGGTCTGGTGGGGTTGCCGCAAGGCCAAAGGTTGACTCTTGAGGGTCTGCCGGGGTACATTCCACCCCAGCACTAAAACGCAAAAGGAGGTTTACCGTATGCGTAGCAAGAAAAATCTAGTTGGTCTGTGTTTGGCTTTCGCCCTCATGTCATTTGGCATTGCACAGAACGCGATCAACGAAATCATAACGGAAGAGAAGGTGGTGTCAAGCCCCGTTCCGTTCACAACAATATACGAATTTTCTCGAGATGTCGGCAAGGGCCGTATCATCGAGCACCAGAAGGGTAAGGCAGGCGAGGTTCGAAAGACCTTCCGCATCGAAAAAAGCCCGGATGGGAAAGAGCTCTCCCGTAAGTTGGTCTCCACCGAGAAAGTGGAAGCCACTCCTCGCGTAATGCGAATTGGAAAAAGCGGGTATGCCACGAGCCGAGGCAGCTTTACCGGAAGAAAGGTTTTGACCATGGAGTCCACGGCCTATCTACCAAGCGCAGGCCTCAAGCGACCCACTTTTAAGACCAAGATGGGTATCCGAGCGGCTTACGGAGTCGTCGCGGTGGATCCAAAGGTGATTCCTCTAGGAACCCATTTGTACATCGAAGGGTACGGCTTTGCCTATGCCTGTGACACCGGCGGAGCCATCAAAGGCAACAAAATCGACGTCTGCATCGAAGATGCGCGCGCCGTTCGCCAGTGGGGCCGCCGAAAGGTGAAAGTCCACATTCTCTCTGCTCGGTGAACCTCACCGACCCATCCGAACTCAAGGCCCTTCTTCTTCGCCATGGCTTAACGCCGACGAAGAAGTGGGGCCAACATTTTTTGGTGAGTCAGCGGGTGGTGGACGCCATCGTCCACGAGGCCGAAGGTTTCCATAGCGCATTCGAAGTCGGACCCGGTCCAGGTGTTCTGACCCACGGTCTCACTCGTGTTTTACAATCCGTGACGGCCATGGAAATTGATCCTGTTGCCGTCTCTGCGCTCTCTGAATCTGCACCCAAAGCGAAGGTGATTCACGAGGATGCGCTAAGGGCGAGCCTTGCCGAGCCCTTGGAACAACTGCCCGAACCCCGGATTCTGGTTAGTAATATGCCGTACAACATTACCGGCCCGTTGCTGACTCGATTTGCAGAGCACCGCCATCTTTACGGGAAGGCTGTGCTGATGATGCAAAAGGAAGTCGGCGATCGGATATTGGCGGGTAAGGGAGATTCCGACGCCGGGAGCCTCAGCATCTTCTTGCAATCGCAATTTGTGATCTCAAAGGTTTGCGCCGTGCCTCCGGGGTCGTTCTTTCCGCCGCCAAAAGTCGAAAGCATCGTCCTCCGGTTCGTGCCGAAAGAGACCGGTCTTGGAGACACCGAGGCTGACTTTTTCAAGTTTGTTCGAAAGGGGTTTTCGATGCCCCGTAAGACGCTGTACAACAATCTGCGCGGAATCCTCACCGAGGACCGCCTTACAAAGGCGGGTTTTGCAACGAACGTTCGGCCTCATCAACTAGGAGTCGAAGATTGGATTCATCTGTTTCAGACTCGGTAGCGCTCGCTCAGACGCTGAAGTCTGAGGCTCTCAATATCGGCTTCACCACCGCCGGGATCGCGGGTTTGGAACCTTTCGAAGGGCAGGACTTTGTCAAGAACTGGCTTCGCGCAGGATTTCACGGTGAAATGGACTATCTATCATCGCGCCCTGAATTCCTTCGCAACCCAGACCAAGTTCTGGCGGGGGCTCGATCAGCGCTCGTCGTCACGCTCAACTACAACCAATCTCTGCCTGGCGGCGCGAAGGTGGCTCGTTATGCCCTGGGGCGCGACTACCACAAGGTTCTCCGATCGAAGCTCAAGCTTCTTGGACAGAAATTTGACGCTGAATTAGGTTCGTGGCGGGCTTGCGTCGATACCGCACCACTCCCTGAGCGAGAGTTGGCCCACCGAGCCGGTCTCGGGTGGTTTGGAAAAAACACAAACTTGATTGATTCAAAGCGTGGAAGTTGGTTCTTTATCGGCGTTCTGCTCACCACACGCCTCCTTCCCGCCGACAAGCCAAGCGCAGGGGGTTGTGGAACCTGCACAAAGTGCATCGACGCCTGTCCGACCGGAGCCATCGTGCAACTAGGAGATCGTTGGGCAGTCGATTCTCGAAAATGTCTCAGCTACCTGACGATCGAGCATCGATCCCCGTTTGACGAGGAAACCGACCTGCATGGATGGCTGTACGGCTGCGACATCTGCCAAGAGGTTTGTCCGTTCAATGAACCTCGGTCCTCGCAGCCACTTCGGGCGGTGGAAACGACCGAGCCCCAGTTTTTCGAGAGCCCCTTCACTGCCACTGCGGAAGAGGTCGCGCAGTGGGGAGAGGCAGACTGGGATTCAGCCACCCGGGGGCGCGCCCTGCGCCGAGCCAAGTTGGACCAGTGGAAGCGAAACGCCGTCGCGATTTTGCGGAGTGAACCTAAAAAGCTATAATCTGATCAACGACCTATGCCGAAAGCTGTTATCACCATTCTTGGGTCACTCCTCGTGATCGTTTTCGTCACGGTTCCCATGTTCCGTAGCTGGATGGCGGTGAAGGCCAGTCGTAGAAATCAGCCGCCAGAAGGCATTGGCTACATCCTCTTGCTTCGGTACCCCTTTATGCTCTCCGAGGCAGCTCTTCGCTCACGATTGAGCGGATACTTCGGGGAGAAGTTTGAAGATCAGTCCTTCAAACAGGTCAATCAAGGAACGTACACGTTCAATCTTGCCGGGGACCTGTACGAAATCGCTTCGCTTTTTGATGTGTATCACCCTATCCCGCACAAGGAAAAAGTGGTGGTGTCTCCCTCTCTCGAAGGCAACTGGATGGACCACCACGCACACTTCCGGGTCACGTGCTGGGGAACTCCCAACCCCGAGTTGCGAGAAGCACGGCTTCAGCGCTCAAGGAGTTTGATTGCCGTCCTGTGGCCGGCGGAGAGTCTCGCCTTGGTGGAGATGCACTCCGCGAATCAGGTCTCGACGAGTCCCGGTGTGCGCCAAGCACTTCTCGATGGCGACGAACCCGCGTGGGATTCCGAAAAAGTTTGGTTTTTGAAGCCCCAAACAACCCCGTAGCCTTACCGATGCTTTCCCCTGCTTCAAGCTCCAACAATAACCCTACATCATGTCATTGAAAATCCTCATGGTCTCCGTCGAAGTCGCTCCGTTTGCAAAAGTCGGAGGCTTAGCCGACGTCGCGGGTTCACTTCCAAAACAACTCTGCGCGATGGGGCACGATGCTCGAATCGCCATGCCGAACTACGGAATGGCTCTCGATAGCGATCCCGCGCCGACCGCAGTGGTCCCTCCGTTCGACGTCCAGGTGAACGCATCGTGGAAGGTGAAGAGCACTCTCCACGAAACGACGCATGATGGAGTTCCCGTCTGGCTCATCGGTGGGGGCGGGTTCTTCGATGGAATTCACAGCAGTGGGCAAGTCTATAGCCCGGGTCGAGATGCTTATCTGTACTGGGCCAAGGCGATTCTCGCCGCGTGCGAAAAGGCGGGATGGATTCCCGACATCATTCACTGCAATGACTGGCACACCGGGTTTCTGCCCGTCGTTCTTCGAGAACTGGGCGGGGAGAAGTGGGCGAAAACCGCAAGCGTATTCACGATTCACAACCTTGCCTATCAAGGTGATTTTGGTCGCGATACGCTCGATGTCCTCGAACTTCCTGGTTCGCTGTACAACATGCAGCAACTCGAAAACTTCGGAGGCGTGAACTTCCTGAAGTCCGGTTGTGTGTTTGCCGATATGGTGAACACCGTCAGCCCTACCTACGCCAAAGAGATTCAAACAGAACGGTACGGGGCGGGTCAATGGGGGCTCATGCGGGACCTCGATCGCCTAGGCAGGCTTCGGGGAATCCTCAACGGGATCGACACCGATTTCTTTGACCCAACACAAGATCCCTATATCGCCCAAAATTACTCCGCCGACGACCTCTCAGGAAAGGAAGTTTGTAAGGCTGCTTTGCAGAAGGAACTCGGCTTCGAGGTGGATCCGGAGATTCCGATCTTCGGCATGGTCACCAGACTGAGCAATCAGAAGGGATTCGAAGTGATCTTCCAATCTGCCTATGGATGGCTTGATAAGCCCGCTCAGTTTGTTCTCCTCGCCATGGGCGATCCCTGGGCGGCCTCGGAGATGCGAAGGCTGGAAGGAGAATGGCCCGATCGGGTTCGATTCTTTGAAAAATACGATGCCGACCTTGCACAACGAATTTATGCCGGCTCCGACCTGTTCCTGATGCCAAGCAACTTCGAACCTTGTGGTTTGGGTCAAATGATCGCCTTCCGATACGGCACCATGCCTATCGTGCGAAAGACGGGTGGCCTTGCGGATAGCGTCTTTGAGGGCGTGAACGGCTTCGTGTACGAAAATCAGAACGCTCGCGAGTTCTTTGAGGCCGTGAAGCGTGGCCTTGACACCTGGAACTCGAAAGAAAAGCGAGAAGAGGTGATTCGGACCGGAATGAGGCGCGACGCGACATGGCGGGCAAGCGCCCTTGAGTACGAGGCCATGTACAACGACGCCCTGTCGTTCAGAAAATCATCCCTTGCCGTAAAGTGACAAGGGATGATGCGGAAGCGATGGGCATTCCTCGGCTAAAATGAGGGTATGTCCACCGCTTCGCTTTCACGCCACCGAGCCCCGCTTCGTGAGATTGATCCCGCAATCGCAGACCTCATCCAGAGGGAAGAGGCTCGCCAAGAGCAAAATCTCGAGCTGATTGCGAGCGAAAATGTCGCCAGCTTGGCTGTCCGAGAAACCATGATGAGCGTGCTTACGGATAAGTACGCCGAGGGCTATCCGGGACGCCGATATTATGGGGGCTGTGAAGTCGTTGACGAAGTCGAAACCCTCGCCATCGAGAGGGTAAAGCAGCTCTTTGGGGCGCAGTTCGCCAACGTTCAGCCGCATAGCGGAGCCCAAGCGAACATGGCGGTGTATTTCGCCTTCATGAAACCAGGCGACACTCTCATGGCCATGAATCTGGCCCACGGGGGACACCTCACCCACGGTTCGCCTGTCAACTTCAGCGGGCAAATGTATAACATCGTGCCTTACGGGGTCCGCCAAGACACGGAAACCATCGACTATGATGAATTTGCCGCGGCCGCCGAAGCCCATAAGCCAAAAATCATCGTTTCCGGAGCCACCGCGTACCCGCGCCAGTTCGACTTTAAGCGAATTCGCGAAATCGCAGATTCGGTGGGAGCCCTGCACATGTGCGATATGTCCCACTACAGCGGTCTGATTGCAGCGGGAGAGTATCCAAGCCCGGTGCCGCACTGCCACATCGTGACCAGCACGACTCACAAGTCCATTCGTGGGCCTCGCGGGGGCATGATCTTGTGGGCGGATGAAGCGCACACCAAGCCGATCAATATGAGCGTTTTCCCTGGAATCCAAGGAGGCCCTCTCATGCACGTGATCGCCGGCAAGGCCGTCTGCTTCGGAGAAGCCCTTCGACCAGAGTTCAAGGACTATCAGAGACAGATTCGAAAGAATGCGAACGCTCTCGCCGCCGCGCTTCAGAACCATGGTCTTCGATGCGTCAGTGGAGGCACCGATTCGCACCTCATCTTGACGGACTTAAGAAACTTCGGAATCACCGGAAAGGTCGCCGAAGCGGCGTTGGATTATGCCGGAATCACCACGAACAAGAATTCGATTCCGTTTGATCCAGAAAAGCCATTTGTCACTTCTGGAATTCGACTCGGGACTCCGGCTGTCACCACGCGGGGACTCGTGGAATCGGACATGGAGACCATCGCGGAACTGATTACAAGAGTTCTAAAGAACTCAACCGATCAAGCGACTCTTGATGCGGCGAAGGCGGACGTCGGATCGCTCACCCGCCGGTATCCCATCCATCACTTCGCCTAAGAAAGGCTACTGAGCTTCCGTGCCGCACGTGTAGATGTCCGTGCGGCGCGGCTCAAAAACATCGGTTTCGTATTCGCCCGGAATCGTCACGGTTCGTTTGGTCCGAGCCTCGGCCAGATCGAGCTCCGCCAGAATAGTCACCGGTTCTGATCCTGCCTGAGCCAAGATCTTGCCCGTCGGGTGAATGATCTTGCTCCGGCCTAAGAACGTGAATCCATTTTCGACGCCCACTCGGTTCGCGGCCATGACAAAAACGCGACTTTCTGCCGCGCGGGCGATGCAGATGTGATCGGCGCTGACTTCAGCGCCCTCCGGCCAGTTCGTAGGGATGAGCAGGATATCTGCGCCCTTCAGGGCGAGAGACCGCGCCGCCTCGGGAAACCGCATGTCGAAGCAAATCAAGATGCCGAGCTTGACCCCTGATGCTAGCTCGTAAATCGGCAGGTCGGCTCCTGGAGTTGCGAATCGATCCAGCCCCATAAAAGGCAGGTGGGTCTTCCGGTAAACCTTTGGGACTCGGCCCGCCTCAAAAATCACGGCAGAGTTGAAAATCTTTCCTTCTCGAACTTCGGCGGCGCCGATCACGGTCGTAATGTTGGCGCGCATCGAAACTTCGCCAATTCGTTCGAGGTTTTCATCGAGAGGGTCCAAGCAAACCGCGATCTTTTCAGCGGCCTCGGCGTTGTTGACGCAATAGCCCGTGAGGGCACATTCTGGGAAGAGAACGAGATCGACTTCGCCCTTGAGCGCTTGGATGTATTCGCACACAAAGTCGGCATTGGCTTTGACATTGCCAAACACCACATTGGATTGAACGCAAGCAACTCGGAAGGTTTCCATACCTGGGAGTCACTATTGTATACGAAATCTCCAAGTCCCAGGGCGGTAGAATTGAGGACTAAGTTCATGAGCAAGGGAACACCCGGAGTTCGGTATGCGGAAGTAGAGCGAGAATCGAAAGAATCCCGCGTCCGCGTGGTCATCGATTTCGATGGTGGTCATCATCACGACATCTCCACCGGTATCGGATTCTTGGATCACATGCTCTCCCTTCTCGCGTTCCACGGTCGGTTCAATGTGGGCGTGAAAGCTGAAGGTGACCTTCACGTGGACGATCACCACACCGTCGAAGACGTTGCCATCGTGATGGGGAAGGCCATCCGCCAAGCTCTCGAAGAATCGGAGCCCATCCGCCGGTATGGCGACTGCATGATGGTGATGGATGAGGCCCTCGTCGCCGTGGCCATGGATATTAGCGGACGCGGCCACCTCACCTCAGATTTACGATTTAAGTCGGACCGCCTCGGGACAATGTCTACTCAGAACGTCCACGAATTCTTCCGTGCCTTGAGCTTGCATTCGGGCATCACCTTGCATATCCACCAAATGGCCGGGGAGAATGACCACCACATCGCCGAAGCGGCGTTCAAAGGCGTCGGACGAGCTCTTGCCGATGCCGTCACCAAGGTGGCTGGCCAGCAAGGCACGAGCACGAAAGGACTCATCGACAGTTGATTGGAATCCTGGACTATGGGATGGGCAATCTCGCGAGTGTAGAACGCGCATTTCGTCACCTCGGGGCGAAGGTGCAGGTGCAAGATCATCTGCACGGGATAGAAAAGCTTGTGATTCCGGGAGTAGGGGCGTTTGCCAAAGCCATGGAAAGGCTCTTGCCTCTGAAGGAAGATATCCAACGGTGGGCGGCTTCGGGGCAACCTCTGCTCGGCATCTGCTTGGGGGAACAACTCCTGTTCGAAGCCAGCGAGGAAATGGGTGAGACGACAGGTCTTGAGATCCTTCCGGGGCGTGTTCGATACTTCGAGGCGACTCCCGGAATTAAGATTCCGCACATGGGGTGGAACGAGCTTTCGGTTTCAGAGCAAGCTGTATCGATGCGGGGGGTTAACCCGAACGATCAGGTGTATTTTGTGCACAGTCTGTACGTGGAGACCTCGGAGAAGGCGATTGTCGCCGCCACTTCGAACCATGGCACGGAATTTGTAGCGGCTGTGGAGTCCGCGAATGTCTGGGGGATGCAGTTTCACCCGGAAAAGAGCGGCGAAGTAGGATTAAACATCCTGAAGAACTTTATTTTATGTTAGTCATTCCAGCGATCGATATTTTGCAAGGACGAGCAGTCCGCCTGTACCAAGGCGACTATACACAAGTGACGGACTACGGCGACCCAATCGAGGTGGCCAGAAGATTTGCCGATGAGGGGGCCGAATGGCTTCATCTTGTCGATCTTGACGGCGCCAAGCTCGGGGCCCCAGAGAATGTATCTGTCATCGGGACGATCTGCAACGAAACAAAACTGAAGGTGGAAGTCGGTGGGGGTGTTCGGACCCTCAGTTGCGCAAAGATGCTGATTGAACTCGGGGCCAAGCGTGTCATCGTCGGCACGAGGTTGGTTCAGGATGAAGCAGCGGCGAGTGCCATGTTCAGTTCGCTGGGCGTGCGTGCGGTGGCCGGAATCGACACGCGCGATGGAAAGGTTTCGACTCACGGCTGGGTTGCCGACTCGCAGCGTGACGGAATCGAATTCGCCCAGCACATGCAAGATTTAGGATGCCAGCGGGTGATCTTCACGGACGTTTCTACCGACGGCACCCTTCAAGGGCCGAACGTCGAGGCCACTCGAAAGATGGTCGAGCAACTAAGCATCCCTGTGATCGCTTCTGGAGGCGTGAGTTCGCTCGAAGACCTCGATCGACTCGCCGAGGCCGGAGTCGAGGGCGCAATTGTGGGGAAGGCCCTGTATGAGGGCCGGTTCACCGTGAGTGATGCGCTTTCTGCGATATCTCGATAGGACTTACGACTCCCCTTGTGAAATATCGCGATGTTTTGGCGTACAGTAGGGCGTACTTTCTTGTGGTAGGGTTGCAAATCGATGTTTAATTTTGATCCAGGTGTTGTGATTCCGATGATGATTTTCGCGATCCCCATCATCGCGATTTTGACGGGACACCAAAGAAAGATGGCGGAGTTGATGCAAAGTCGACACGCGGCTCAAAATCTCCAAAGCCCTGAGATACAGATCCTGCGGGCCGAAATTCTTGAGCTGAAGGATCTTGTGCGACAGCAAGCGATTGCTCTGGATACCTTGCAGAACAAGGTGCTGGAATCTCGAAGCCCTGAATCGACATTGCAAAATTTGAACAACAATGGGTGACGTTGAAATTCTCATTCCGCTTCTGGCCATCGGCCTAACCTTCGGCACGCCGATTATTTGGATGCTGCTGAGCCACCAGCGGAAGATGGCCGAAATGATTCATGGGCAGTCGAAACAGGCTAGCATGGCTCAGATGCCTTCGCAGGAAGTACAGGCCCTTCGGGCAGAACTGGCAGAAGTGCGAGACCTTTCTCGCCAGCAAATGATCCTCTTAGACTCGATGCGGAACGAGTTGCAGGAACTGAAAGCGAGACCCTCGCTGGAGCCTCTCACCAAAGAGCTTCAATAAGTTCAAAAGAACTTCCGCTGAACCAAGTTTCCCCGGCATCCTGCGCATTCTCGGGGGTATACTCGTCTCTTGCGCAAATTTCCACGGAGGACTGAATGAAGGTCATTCAACCCACTTCCAAGCGAATCGGTCGATTCCTTGAAGTACCAAATCTTATCGAGCTCCAGCTAAACAGTTACAAGTGGTTCCTTGAAGAAGGACTGCATGAACTCCTAAAAACGTTTTCTCCCATCTGGGACTTCACTCAAACCAACTACATCGAGTTTTCCACGTTCACCCTAGGAGAACCGAAGTATACGTTGCAAGAGTGCCGCGAACGCGATCTCACATTTGAGGCGCCCATCAAGGCGACCGTAAAATTCGGAGGCCGAGATCGTGAAGAGGTTGAAACCGAGGTGTATCTCGGCGATCTCCCCTTGATGACAGACAAAGGTACGTTCATCATCAATGGTCGTGAGCGGGTCATCGTCTCTCAGCTGAGCCGATCTCCTGGTCTGTACTTCGAAGAAGGCGTTGACACTTCGATGCAAGTCGTGGTCTCGGCGCGGGTTATCCCTGCCGAAGGGCCTTGGCTTGAGTTCGAATCGGACGCCAACATGGTCGTCCATACGCAGATTAGCCAAACCAAGAAGCTGCCGTTGACGCAGCTCATCAAGGCTCTTCACGCATTCTTCGATTCAAACAATCCTGAAAAGCTTCGTGGACGAGTGCGAACCGTGAAAAAGGTTCGCGATGCAGCGCGCAAGAAGATTGCCGATCCACTCGCAGATCCTGATACCGGCGAAGTCTTGCTTGAAAAGGGCACGATTTTGACAAAGCGAGTTCTCGCAAGTCTGCCTGAGAGTGCGCTCGATATCGAGATCAACGTCGAAACTCCGCTCGCGACCAATGATGAAATGCTTTGGGCGCTGGGTCGAGAATTGACGTTGGAGAAGCCCACTGCGGATGATCTGGAAGGGAAGCGACCGCTCGACGATGTGATGGAGGGCAGCAAGCTCATCATCGCAAAGATGCAGCGGATCGACCGAGAAACCGCGAAGAAGATTGAATCGCTCGAGCTCGACTCGATCGAAGTTCTTTCGGTCCCAAAGACTTTTGAATCCACGTTGGAGATCGACAAGACGACCAACATGCGAGAAGCCATCCTTGATATCTTCAAGAGATTGCGACCCGGCGAAGCGGCTACAGAAGATGCCGCCAAGCAACTGCTTTATCACCAATTCTTCGAGGTGAAGCGGTACGACCTGGGTAAGGTTGGCCGACGGTTCTTGAACAAGCGTCTGAACCTGGATATTCCGATGAATGTCCGGAACCTGACCAGCGACGACCTTGCCGAAATGATGGTTCAGATTGAGCCATACATGGAAAAGGACGCGGAAAGAGACGACATCGACGATCTGCGAAACAAGCGCGTTCGCTCGGTGGGTGAACTTCTCCAAAGTCAGCTTCGACTCGGCTTCGTCCGAATGGAGAAGGTCGCACGAGAGCGAATGACCAGCGCCGATCAAGAGAACTTGCTGCCAGGCATCATCCTGAGCGTCAAGCCGATCAGCGCTAGCATCAAGAGCTTCTTCAGCAGCAACCAGCTCAGCACGTTCATGGATCAAACGAACCCACTGAGCGAGCTGACGAACAAGCGCCGTCTTTCGAGCCTTGGACCTGGAGGTCTTCAACGAACCAGCGCCAAGCTGGAAGTCCGCGACGTTCACCGATCGCACTACGGTCGAATTTGTCCGATTGAAACGCCGGAAGGACCGAACATCGGTCTTATCAGCCAGCTCACGACGCACGCTCGCGTGGACGAGTACGGATTCATCATGACTCCGTACCGAAAGATTGTGGACGGCCGAGTCTCCGATGAAGTTATCTACCTGACGGCACAAGAGGACTTTACTTACCGTATCGCTCCTGCTGACCTTCCCACCGACGCAGATGGCGTGATCAACGTTGACTTCGTCCAAGTGCGATGTCCAGGCGGTGATAAGGAATTCGGCGGAGCCAGCTATCCGACCGTTCCGAAGGAAAAGGTCGACCTAGTCGACGTTTCTCCGGTGCAAATCATCTCGGTTGCGACCGCGCTCATTCCGTTCCTTGAGAACGACGACGCGAACCGTGCTCTGATGGGTGCGAACATGCAACGCCAAGGCGTTCCATGTCTCCGCAGTGACGCACCGATTGTCGGCACTGGATATGAGCGAACGGCGGCGATCGACTCGGGAGCTTCGATTATTGCTCACCGAGCCGGAACCGTCACGTACGTCTCGGCCACCGAAGTGCGGGTTCAGCCCGATGGTCTCGATACCGAAGACCGGTACGAACTCATGCACCTCGTGCAGTCGAACAAGTCGACTTGTTTCACGCACCAACCGATTGTTGACCTCGGTCAGCGCGTTCTGAAGGGCGATCCTTTGGCAGACGGACCCACCTGCGACCAAGGCCGATTGGCTTTGGGACAAAACGTAGTCGTGGCGTTCATGCCTTGGGGTGGTTACAACTATGAAGACGCGATCCTGATCAGCGAGCGCATGGTGAAGGATGACGTGTACACGTCCATCCACATCGAGCGACACGAGACAGAGGCTGTCGATACCAAGCTTGGACCGGAAGAAATCACCCGCGATATTCCAAACGTGGGCGAAGATGCGCTGAAGGACCTCGACGAGAACGGAATTATCCGAATCGGAGCCGAAGTTCGACCCGAAGACATTCTTGTCGGTAAGGTCGCGCCGAAGGGTCAAACCGAAATGACCGCTGAAGAGCGCCTCATCATCGCGATCTTCGGAAAGAAGGCCGAGGAAACTCGAGACGTCTCCCTCCGATTGCCACACGGCGAAAAGGGAACGATTGTCGACGTGAAGGTCTTCAGCCGATACAAGTACCTTTCGCCTTCCATCAACTACGTCTATAAGGAATCGAAGAAGCGAGAACGACTCGTGTGCGACCGCACCGACGAGCCGCTGATGCAGATTTCTGGCGACGAGTTGCCGGCCGGAACCAACATGACCGTTCAGGTCTACATCGCCCAAAAGCGAAAGCTGATGGTGGGTGACAAGATGGCCGGACGTCACGGAAACAAGGGTGTTATCTCTCGGGTTATGCCGGAAGAAGACATGCCGATGCTCATGGACGGAACCCCCGTCGACATCGTTCTGAACCCACTTGGTGTTCCGAGCCGTATGAACATCGGACAGATCCTCGAATCCCACCTCGGACTCGTCGGTAAGTTCCTGGGCATCCGATATGAATGCCCTGCGTTCGAAGGTGCCACCGAGAAGGAAATTCTTTCTGAAGTGGACCAGCTTGCGCAGCACTTCCGCCGACGCATGGTTGAATCTTATTCGAACCGAGAGCTTCACCTTGGAATCAAGTTCCACGATGGCGAGACGCTCGAAGAGATGCAATCGAAGGTCGAGAACCGACTTCGAGAGCTTGACGAGCCACGACTCGAAGAAGTAAGCCGAATCTTGGGTGGCGCTCCTGTACGAACTACAGAAGAGCTACTCCAAACGGACATCGAAACGTGGACAGCCCCTGAACTCTCTGAAGAGATGGGTGCCCCTGCAAAGGCCAGCGATGAGCTGTACGCGGACCTCATGGAGCGGTTCATGAAGAATGTCTTCCACCGCGCCGGCCTCGATCCGAAGTCTTGTAAGTCGGTGGTTCGCGATGGCTTGACGGGAGATACATTGCCTAACCTGATTACGGTGGGCGTCATGTATATCCTGAAGCTTGAGCACCTTGCCGATGAAAAGATTCACGCCCGATCCATTGGACCGTACAGCTTGGTCACTCAACAGCCGTTGGGTGGTAAGGCTCAGTTCGGTGGTCAGCGGTTTGGTGAAATGGAAGTCTGGGCCTTGGAAGCCTACGGCGCCGCTTACATGCTCCAAGAGTTGCTGACGATCAAGTCAGACGACGTCATGGGCCGTGTGAAGGCGTACGAAAGCATCGTGAAGGGTGAGAACATCGCCGAGCCCGGCGTTCCTGAGTCGTTCAAGATTCTGGTCAACGAATTGCGGTCGCTCTGTCTGAAGGTTTCGGTCGAAGACAAGCACAACAAGGAACTGAACCTGAAGGATCTCGACGAAATCGGATCTGGATCGGAGGACACTCGCCTCGCGAAGAGTGTCGGCTTCTTCAACTAAAGAGAAGTCTAAGAAAACTTAAAGAGTCTGGTGCCCCACAGGTACCAGACTCTTTTTTCATTCCATCCCTACCGTAAACAAGAAAGAACCCGTCGATGCTGGTGTGCATCCACGGGTTCTGATTTTTGCGTTTGCTAGTTCGGTATTAGCCGACGACTTCTTTGACAAGTGCTTGGAAAGCAGGGAAGTCGTGGATCGCGAGCTCGGAGAGCATCTTTCGATTGACTTCGATTCCCTTCTTTGTCAAACCACTGATGAGGTGGTTGTACTTTGTATCGCACTGCTCGCAGGCAGCGGTAATACGAACAATCCATTGTCGGCGAAAATCGCGCTTCTTGGCTCGGCGGTCACGAAAAGCGTATTGACCGCTCTTCATCACCTGTTCGTTGGCTCTTTTGAATAGGCTCTTCTTCCTACCCCAATAGCCTTCGG
>CAZBXR010000010.1:0-43041 GCA_964496145.1 uncultured Chthonomonas sp.
CGATGATCTGATCGGCCAATCCAAAGAGGCCCTTCGCGCCGCGTTCGGATCGGTGTGGGGCGAGCGCTGGTGGTATCTGCTGCGAGGGTACGAAATCGCCTCCAGCCACAAGGAAAATCAGTCGATTGGCCACTCCCACGTGCTCGCGCCGGAGCTTCGAAACTCGACCGACGCTCGCGAAATCCTCCAGCGCCTCCTCCAAAAAGCCGCGAAGCGTCTTCGCGCCCAAAACCTGTACGCGACCCATTTGAGCATCGCGGTTTCCGGCACCAAGAAGGGGTGGGAGGCGCATTCTCATGTCGAACCCACGCAGGATTCCGTCGGCCTAAACCTGGCGGCGATGGCGATGTGGGAAACCGCCGACTTTTCCGGCCCCATGAAGGTTTCTGTGACTCTGAGCGGGCTCCGCCCGCCCGACCAAGTGACCCGATCTCTGTTTGACCAAGAGAGCCCCGATCGCCAGCGCCTCAATGTCTCTGTGGATCAGCTCAACGAGAAGTTCGGTCGCAACACCATCTACCTAGCGGGCATGCATCACGCCACGGACAAAGCCGAAGACCGAATCGCCTTCCGAAAAACAATTCTTACCGATGGCGCCGCCAAACCCAAAGCCCGCCCCAAAACCCGATTCCGCCGAGACTGACCAAGCCGTGCGATCACCTTGCAGATGAGGCGAAGCCAGTGTCAGAACGGTGGTCGTGGCGAGGGTGGCTCTGGCGCCTCGCGAGTCAACAACTCCGCCTCCGAGGGAGGCCGTTCGAACTGTAGTCCGGTAAGAGAGAGTGATTTGTAGATCTCAATGAACCTCGATGTGCAGTACAGCGTGGGCAAGCCGGCCACGCGGAACAGATCGGGCGTATCCAATGGATCGAGAGCATCTCTGGTCACGTGGCCCGAAAACAGTTCCTGGCCGCACTCAGGGCAAATCGAGGCTGTGAGACCCGCACTTGCCGCCTCAATGTGCGTACCTGGAGCAACTTCAAGCCAGTCGGAAGGTTTGCGTCTTTCGATCAGAGGGTACGACGTTAAGTCTGTCAGACCAGCGTCCTGAAGCTTATCAAGCGTCTCCTGGTGGCAGATCATCGTGTCCGACATCTCGTGGGCTTTGTAAATCTGATGCTTCTTCAAGTTTGCCGTTTTGGTTACGTGGAGGGGCCCAGTTCTGCCCGCAGGTCGCAACCACTGTTGCTTCAGCGGCGGCGCCTGGTTAGCCAACATGTCGGTAATCTCACGAAACCCTCTGTTTGACCAAGAGAGCCCCGATCGCCAGCGCCTCAATGTCTCTGTGGATCAGCTCAACGAGAAGTTCGGTCGCAACACCATCTACCTAGCGGGCATGCATCACGCCACGGACAAAGCCGAAGACCGAATCGCCTTCCGAAAAACAATTCTTACCGATGGCGCCGCCAAACCCAAAGCCCGCCCCAAAACCCGATTCCGCCGAGACTGACCAAGCCGTGCGATCACCTTGCAGATGAGGCGAAGCCAGTGTCAGAACGGTGGTCGTGGCGAGGGTGGCTCTGGCGCCTCGCGAGTCAACAACTCCGCCTCCGAGGGAGGCCGTTCGAACTGTAGTCCGGTAAGAGAGAGTGATTTGTAGATCTCAATGAACCTCGATGTGCAGTACAGCGTGGGCAAGCCGGCCACGCGGAACAGATCGGGCGTATCCAATGGATCGAGAGCATCTCTGGTCACGTGGCCCGAAAACAGTTCCTGGCCGCACTCAGGGCAAATCGAGGCTGTGAGACCCGCACTTGCCGCCTCAATGTGCGTACCTGGAGCAACTTCAAGCCAGTCGGAAGGTTTGCGTCTTTCGATCAGAGGGTACGACGTTAAGTCTGTCAGACCAGCGTCCTGAAGCTTATCAAGCGTCTCCTGGTGGCAGATCATCGTGTCCGACATCTCGTGGGCTTTGTAAATCTGATGCTTCTTCAAGTTTGCCGTTTTGGTTACGTGGAGGGGCCCAGTTCTGCCCGCAGGTCGCAACCACTGTTGCTTCAGCGGCGGCGCCTGGTTAGCCAACATGTCGGTAATCTCACGAAACCCTCGTCCCGAGAGGGAAGCCTTGGCGCCCAACCTCTCCACCGCAAGTGAAACTTCATCGTCAGGCCCATCTGCCATGAGCACCTCGTCGAGCTTATCCGTGAACTCACGCTGAAATCTTTCGTTCGCCTCGCGGATAAGCTGCGCCGCCCGTTGATGGCGATGGATGTCGATGTGTGGATACTCAACCCCAAGAGGATGAGGGTGGCCTGTCGAACAGACCACCCTCGGGAGACGAACGTTCTCGTCGACGCTCAACACTTGACTCCAGTGCAACGCCTTCTTGAAAATAATCTGGCATATCATTTCCTGGGACTCACTTTTTGACGTTTGCCTTAATCCTGTTCAAGAGGGAACAAGTGTCAGCCCAATCGATCATCGACAACTTCGAAAGAGGATTCTTTGCAACAGATCATAGCTTCTCTTCACAGAAATACGATAACTTTTCTCGTCATCCTCTAGCAGTTTCCCCTCCCTAGGTCTAACAATCATCCCTTCAATCCTGCCTTCGAGAAGTATCTCTTCTTTTGCAACCCAAGTTGCTTTGGGAACCTGCTCGATGTCGCCCTCCAAGAAGCTCGTTTCACCATAGAAGTCTTGATCTTCATAGAGAATATACATTTTGCATCTCTTGAATCCGAGCTTCGATGTGGTTATCACAAGGACCTTACCAAACCCATTTGGTAGCCGAGCAAACTCCTCCTGATCTGTTTCATGTCTTCTTAGATTGGGAACTAAATCCTCGGGCATAACATCCTCGTTAAAAAGATTTCCATCTTGTACCACTTTTTCAGGGAAGGCCCTAGTTCTGCTCCCTTGAAACTGATTGGGATTGGGAATCGCTAGAATCGAGTGCTTGATAACGGAGACGTCCATCGTCGGCTGCCTGGAATCTTAACAAACCTGATTTTTGGAGCCTTGATCAGTTCCTCAATGCTCGTGTTGGCGACTTTGCTGCCGGTGCCCTCGACAGAAACATGAGCCAATTCTGGGCACTCTGCCAAGGGCTCGACGGACTCAATATGCCACGGCCCCTCCGCCACAAAGACACAAAGTTTTGGATGACCACGCAAAGGCTCAAGCGAGGCTGGCTTCTCCGGAGTTTCCCGCTTCATGAGTGCTCGTAGCGAGAGGGTTCCAAGCGACCGAAGGCCCGCTATATCCTCAATAATCGTGTTCGAATTCAGGCTTTGCATCCGTAGCTCTTTCAGCCGGGGCAGGTGCCGAAGGAAGCTCGTGTCTTCAATCGGTCCGTTGTATTCGATCCAAAGATGCTCAAGGTTCGTACAGTTCGCCACCCAAGAAAAGTCATTCACTCCTTTCATAAAGGCTATGTTCAAGAAGCGAAGATTCTTGAGGTTCCCCAGCGACGAGACATCCCTAAGCTTCGATCTCCTGAGGTCAAGCGTTCTCAAGCTGAGGTGCGAACCCAATTCTTCAAAGTGACCCCTCGTCAGGCCCTCCGCTCGAAAGATTTCAAGCGCCTTGTTCTCGAAAACCCCCGTGAATCGGGGACTATCCTCCCGCATATTTAGAGTCTTGAGCCGCGAGAGCGCACTCAAATCCACGCTCTCCGTAAGACCTACGTCCAAGTTGAGGGCCTCCAGAGAGGGTATATCCCCCACGAACGATTCCTCTCCCGGCCCGCCCTTAGATAGGCTCACGAACCGGGGAGGGAGTCCGTTCAAGATTCTTCGTCTTTGAGTCGATGTTGCCCAAAGGACATACCCGTAACCATGGTAGTCAGTGAAGGCTTCAACCATCGCCGGAGTCACTTCACTCTCTCGAACGTATACAACGATCCCTTCTGGGTCGAGGCCCACTGATACTCCCGAGAATCTCGGGTCTGCTTTGATTGCTTCAAGATCTTTCGACGACATTTCGCGCGGGTCTTGTCCGAGTTTGGGCACACTTTTGACTCGGCTCCAAGATATGGGCATTTTGAACTGAAAGCGAAATTTCATGAGGGACGACCGGTCCTTGATCCTATCATCAAATCTCCACAGCGAGTGCTCAAGTACGTTAGTCGCGTGCCGGAGGCCACTCGGGCGGGTCGCAGACTTCGTACTCGTCACAGACTCTCAACAATTCTTCAAGGATGTTCTCGGTCGGCGTTTCAATGTTCTTCTTTTCAAGATGGGCCACGCCGCGTCTTGAAGCCTCCCTGAGCAGATTGGCAAACGCCTTTCGAAACTCGAGCGTTTCTAAGTTGATAATCTCCCTGCCGACCGCACACGTAACGTAGAAGTCCTTGTCCCGCTTGTAGTAGGTGCACTTCACGACTCGCGTCAGCCCGACCGGCTTTAGCATTTCTGCAAATTCTCCATCTATCTCAAAGTCAAAACAGAAAGACGATAGCCCCGGTGACAGGGCAAGTGGAATCCGAATTCCTTTAAGCAGAACGATGTGCGCGTACCTTTCGCGCTCTCGATCCCAGTTGTCCCAAAAAGGGCCGTAAACCTTGGCAATGGATCCAAACCTTACAAAGTCGGTTTTCGAAGGCTCTTCTACGGCTTTCCAAGAATCTGCCATTTTTTGTCCTGAACCTCCTACCTAGCGTCCCTACTGCGTTTCTCACTGTCTTTCCCAGCGCTAAAGCTTTTGGGAAGGGTCCGTCGCCATAAACAAAGGTTGAATCCGCCACCTATCACTGATTCGCCAATTTTACATTGAGTTCGAGTACTCGGATTGTCACTCATCCAGTATCCGTTCACTCGAGAGATTCGTTGAGAGGGCCACTTATCATCTGGTGGGCATGCAACACGAGTCGGACAAAGCCGAAGACCGAATCGCCTTCCGAAAAACAACCCTCCCCGATGGCGCCACCAAACCCAAAACCCGATTCCACCGAGACTGACCAGTGAATCTCAGTTCAAGCTGAAGTGAAAGAAATGTCCCCTTTACGAACTTGAATCACTTCAAAGTACTTTGATCCCTACGGATTGAACCTGGCGAACCGGATTAACTCAGTCACGAACTGATTCCTGAAGGTCGTTCCAGATCTCTGTCCCAACACTTTCTCCCTGGGACGGTGATTGACAAAATGGACGGCATCCCTTTGAGCGGTTCAATTGTGTCATCTTCGATTTTCGACCCAGAGCCGCGAATGTTGATGGTTGTGAGGTTCGGGCACTCTCGAAGAGGAAGAACGGAGTCCACATGCCAGGGCCCGAGGGCGATGATCCGTTTGAGGGATGGGTGGCCCTGCAATGGCTTCAGTGAAGAAGGAGTGGGAGGCGTCAGACGCTTTTCTTGAGCCTGTACAACGACATCCGCAATGTGAGGCAGTCCAGCAATATCAGCAAAGATACTTGCTGACGTAACGTTTTGCATCTTGAGAACCTTCAGGTTTTTTAGCGCTCGGAGGAAGGTTGTGTCTTCGATCGGCCCATTGTATTCAAGCCAAAGCTCTTCAAGTTTCGTGCAATCTGCTATCCATGAGAAGTCGGCCACCCCGCGCATATGGGCGATGTTGAGAAACCGCAGATTCTTTAGATTCCCTAGTGCGGATATGTCCTTAACCTTAGAGTATCTAAGGTCGAGGCCCTCCAGAGTCGCATGGCCAGACAGCGGAATAATCAGGGCGGGGGCGAATTGCTCTGCCTTAAACTCGGTGAGACTCTTGCAGTCAAAATGCCCGGAAACACCCTTACAGTGGGCACCTAGAATCAGTATCTTGAGGCTCGAAAGACTGGAGAGATCAAGCGTTACTTCGTTTGAGAGCTCCAAGTGCAGGCGTTCAAGCCTTGCTAGCTGAGTGACGAAGCTCAGGTCTGCAGGCTTCTTGACATGAAGCGTCAAAAGCTTTGGGGGCGGACCCTCAAGGATTTTCTCTCGCATCGAGACCTCCTCCCCGAGGGTGTATCCGTCCAATTGATGCTCATGTACGATGTTTAGACAGGCCTGGGTCACGGGGCCCCTCCTGACCAAAAGCCAAGTTCCCAGAGCCCCTTCGTCCACCGTAACGTCTTCACTTAGTCGCCGATCGCGATTTGCCCTCTCGTACTTTTCTGAGTTGCACCATTTCCATTCTCGATCTACTAATAGCCCCATAACACGATTTGATGAATGCTAGAATTTGAACAGTTCCAATAAGTACCTTCTCCCCGATCCAATCGGATTTACCTTTTTTCGATTTGGCCCCTTGCCTCCTACCGCATCGAGGAATATCTGCTCCACGGTTTCCCTCTTTGTTTTCGTTGTATCTGCGGCCATTGCAAAGTACTCTCGAGCATAGTCTTCGTTCTTAAGCATCCCATTTAGGGGCTCACCAATTCGCCTGGTAAAATCGCACCTCCACACTCGGCACTTGACTCCAATGAAATGCCTTTTTGATCACAATCCGGCTTCTCTTTTCGCGGGACTTTCTTTGTCGGATATACCGCCAGGCCTTACAAAGCTCGTACCTAATTTCCGAAACTGCACATTGTCGGCAACCTAGGACTTCCCAGATGTAGACCATCATCCAGCTACGATCGGAGAAATCTAGCCAAAGAACTATGGTTCCCAAACCCGGCGACCCGGCACCTTCACTGAACGAATGTTCGGCAAGGTTTTTAACCTGTCGATCGTGTTATCACCAATCTGAGACCGAGTGCCACCCACGTACACAAGACACATGTTCTGGCAGGTCGCGAGGGGGACCACTGACTCGATGTTCCATGGTCCGTCTATGACCGCCGCGATCAAAGCTGGGTGGTTAGCAAAGCACTCAAGAGAAATAGGTACGGCTGGCGTATCTCGCTTTTGTTGCGCCACCACCGTGAACCTGGCTAGAGAAGGAATCTCGCTCAAGTCCTCAAAAATCGTGTTCGATGTGACGTTTTGCATTCTAAGCCGCTTCAGTTTGGGAAGACTCCGCAGAAAGCTCGTATCTTCAATCGGGCCGTTGTACTCGATCCACAACTCTTCCAGTTGAGTGCAATTGGCCACCCAGGAAAAGTCGGAGACACCCCTCATGAAGGCAACGTTCAAGAAGCGAAGGTTCGTGAGGTGACCGAGCGACGAAAAGTCCTTGATCTTGGAGTGCTGGAGATACAGCTTTTGCAATGAAGTGTGATTGGACAGATCGTCAAGGAGACGTTCCTCCATGTGAATTGCTGTGAAGTCTCGAAGAGACTTCTTATCGAACACTCCCGTGAGTCCTTTATGCGGCCCCAATAGTTTTAGATAGTGGAGCCGGCGAAGATCCCCTAAGTGAATAGACTGACTGAGGTCTTCACCGAGAATCAACTCTTCGACTGACAACAATTGATTGATAATTTTTTCATCCGCCGGTTCGCCGGCCGATAAAGAGACGAACCTCGGGGGCCACCCATCCAGTACACGACTGCGACGGGTGGCCCCCTCCCCAAGAACATAGCCGTAGCCACGGTAGTCTGTAAAGACCTCAACCATCGAGGGAGTTATCTCGTGGTGATAGACCGTGAAAACGAACCCCTGCTCGTCTTCTCTAACCGTAGCACCATCCAACCTTGGGTCCTCCGAAATCTTCTTGAGGCTTGCCGAAAACTCACTCATCTCAATCCTATATTCCTGCCTGTGGGCTTACTCGAATTTGAATCCGTCTAGAAGATGTCGTCTAGCCTTGCCAAGGGGGTTAACCTTGTTTAGGACCGGGAGTTTGTGATAATCCCTTACCCCGTCTAGAAACAACTGTTCGATGGTTTCCCGGTATGCCTTCGTAGCACCCTCAGGTGTGCCGTAGTATTTCACAGTGTATTCGATTCCATCTTTCAGGAATTTGCCATTATGCTCCCGTATTCGACGGTAAAAGTCGTTCGTCTGCCCAACATAAACCATCCCGTCAGCGGTCTCGATGACGTAAACGCCGCCTTCCCCCTTCTTAAACGTTGTGGCTAGATTTACTGCCCCCTTCTTGGTATCGAGCACATTCCCTATTTTTTGGACAGCAGACGCAGCATCCGCAACATCATCAATTTTCGCGGCTACTTTTGCCCCAGCCTTTCCGAGTTTGGCGGTCCACGACCCTGGCACGAATGGAAGCGCCAATGCCGCAAGATCCCAGACAAGAAAGCCAGCGTTGGCCCAGCTTGGGTCATTGATCATGTCGTTGATGGAAACTCCTGTTCCAACAGCATCGACAGCAGTCTCAAACCAAAGGCCGTTGGGGTCAGCGTTGGTAAGCGGGTTGTTGTCACAGTACGCAAACCAGTTGCGGCCATCTTGGATAGGGTCTCGAGTGATGAACCGACCCACCTCAGGGTCGTAGTAGCGGTGCCCGAGGAGCTGGAGCCCCGAGCCATCGGCTTGGTAGCCGAAATCTCCAGCATGACCAAAAGGCCCCGCGAAGGATCCCGTCGAGGCCAGAACATTCCCCCACGCGTCGTATTCCCGCGTCGCGGAAACCGCCGCCGAGGAATTCGTCTGCGTGTCGTTGTTCTTCAGGCCCGAATGGCCATAGCTGACCGTGGATCCTCGGCGTTCGCCAACTCCCGGCAGATAGTCGGTTGTCGTCGAGCCCGAGCCAGACGACCGAACCACCGGTGAGGTGACGGAGACGCCATCTCGCAGATCGTTGCGCGTCGCGCTTCCCGCCACGGCTTGGACTCTCGCACCAAACCCGTTGTACTTGTATTCTTCCACCGCGGTACCGCCGCTTGTGGCCGAATACTTCGTCATCTGGTCGTCGTAGTCCCACGTAAAGTAGTGGTTCGTAGTCGCTGAAGTCGGATAGACGGTCGGGCGACCCGCATCGTCGTACGTCACCGTACCGTGGGCGTTCTTCTTGATTCGGTCATCATCGTGGTACTCCAGCGTGTGCGGGTACTGATTGACTCCGTTCAGCTTCTTCATGAGCCGATTGCCGTTGGCATCGTACGTGTATTCGAGCAATGATCCCGACTTCGATTCGGAAATCAGCTGATGAATGTTGTCATAGCTGTACGTGGTCGTCACCGAGTCGATCGTCCGACTCGTCATGCTGCCCACGCCGTTGTAAACCCAGTTCTGCGATCGGTGCGTCACCGTACCTGCGTTGTTCTTCACCATCACCTTGTTCAGGCGGCTCAAAGAGTCATATTCAAAGTGCTCCTTGATTCCATTGCCAAGCGTCTTGGTGACGGGACGTCCGTACGAGTCGTAAGCGATGGATGTGGTGTCATTCCAGTTCGTATCGCCGCGCACGAGAGAGTTCAGGCGGCCGTAGGAGTCGTACCCATACGTGACCGTGACCGAATTAGGCTCTGTTCGCTTTTTGGGTTGGCCGTTGTGCCGATACTCGTACGAGATCGTCCCATTCGGTTGCGCAACTTGAGTGACCTCGTTGGCATCGTTGAACGTCCAGGTCGTGGTGCCTGAGTTGTCCACCATCGTGGCCCGACGGTCGCGGCTATCGTACGTGAAGCTAGTATCTGTCCCCGTCGGGTAGTTGACCAGCGTCAGGCGACCCGCATCATCGTATGTGTAGTTGATGACCTCGTCGAGGCCGTTGGTGTACGCCGATACAAGGCCACGAGCATCGTAGCTGTGTTGTTCGGTAGGGTTCGCCATCGCTGGTAGCCCTGCCGCTCGTAGAGACGTGAGTTCGCCCCGCGTGCTGTAGGAATAGGTTCGCGTCTTCCCACGAGCGTTTGTCACTGCGGTGATCTGGCCAATGTTGTCCCTCGTTACCGATTCCGTCTCGCCATTTGCATTGGTGATGCTGGTGAGCTGATTGATCTCGTTGTAGGCGTACGTGGTTTGTTTTCCGAGAGCGTCTTCAACAAGCGTCGCCGCGTTTTCTGCGTTGTACGTAAAGTGCGAATCGTCCCCTTCGTATGTGCCTGTGGAAGGGTTGTCACCTACGTACATCGAGATGGGCCGGAGCCAGTTGTCGTAGACGTAGCTTGTCGTGACACCGGCCCCAGTCGTTTGGTAGAGGACATTGCCACGGTTGGCGGTATATGTCGAACCGGAGCCGTAGTTCAGCGTCGTCGTCACACCATCGGGAGTCTTTGCCGACGTGAGGTCCCCTCGCGAGTTATACGTGAGCTCCGATTTCAAGTTCTCGCCGTCGTAGAACTCGGTGATGTCTCCTGCGCTATTTCGCGTGAACTTTGCGACCGGATAGGGGCGAGTAAGGGGATCGGTGACCTCTTTGAGCGAACCTGGGGCAGGTGTTCCTGTCCCGTAGTAGGTGTACGTCCACGTCTTGTTCTCCGCGTTCTTGTGGGTGAGAAGATCGTTGGTGGAGTTGTACGTATACGTGTCGGTAACGATGTTGAGAGGATTCTCAACCGTGAGCAAATTGCTCTTCGAATCGTAGGTGTACTCCCAGATCTTGCTCAGCTTGTCCTTGATCTTGGTTGGGTTCTTGTTTGAGTCCCTCGTTTCGTAATGGGTGTAAAAGTTCTGCTCGTCGTATTCGTAAACCAGGCTTCCGCCGGAATAAACGTGCTTGATTGTTTGCCCATTGGCATTGGTGATCTGAGTTTCGTCAGCCGATGGGTAGGTAAATGTCGTTTCTTTTAATCGAGCATTTTTGATCTTGTGGATCGCATGGTCATCCCAGGCGTTTCCTGCGACGGGGTAGTACGTGTACTCGGTTTTGTATCCCCGCCGGTCCTCGTCCTCAGTGATCTGGTGGTTCGAGTTGTACTGAAATTTCCGAGTCGGCGATGATCCGCCAACGCTTGGGTAAGTGACTTGCGTGAGATTTCCAGAGGCTTTGGTGAGCGGCCAATTTACGCCTCGCCCGGAGTCTATGAACTTTTGCGGCGATGCGTAAAGATCGAAATCAACCTTCCGATTTGTGTCCGCGCCGTCGATAATCTGCGTGATGTTTCCATCCTCGCGAATGACTTCGACATAGTTGCCGTAACGATCCGTGACTCTTGCAAGCGCAAGCCAATCGTCAAAACCCGTCGTAGTGAAGTTGTACTTCGTCTGATCTTTCGACTTTAGCTCCCAGAGTTCGGTTGTCGAATTGTATGTCAGATCGTCGGTGAAGCCCGCCGGAGTCGTCGCGGTGTTACCGCTACGAGCGTATGGGACGATGAGCCCGTCAGGGTATTCCACGACGATCTCATCCTCGTAAAGGTGCAGGAAAAGGTCGTAGGTGGATTTCCAACGCTGGCCAAACTCCGTTAAGGTTAGCGGCCCCACACTGTTGTGAATAAGGCCCACGTTGACAGCCATATCACCCTTCGTCGGCCAAGAAGTAATCGGCACGTATGTAGGAATGTTTCCTGTGTTTGTATTCACGCCACCTGCAGTTCCTTCCCATGGCGTCGACCCGCCTCCTCCTCCCGTGCCACCGCCAGATTGGAGAACGGCAAGGACATCACCCAAATCAACTTCATGGCCTGCAATCGCCATGCGCTCCAGCTGTCGCTTCTGGTTCAAATACTCAATTCGCATCTCGTGGCGATCGAAATTCCTTTTCTTCCAAACGCCACGAAGCGAAGGATCCCGCTTCCAGCCCTCACCCTTCGCGCCAGGTTCGGGGCGTTTCGAAGTTTGGTCCCCGGGGTGGTTGCTTCCATCGACCGCACCAGCGAGAAAAATCGTGAGGTCTTTGAACCCTGCCAAGGCGACACTGTTAGCCAATAGGCCAAAGGTAGCGATCGAAGCGACGAACTTAGAAACTGACTGTCTCATAGACTTCATAGTAAATTCCTCAGTATTTGAATGCCTAACCCCAATAACATACAACATATTTCTTGAAAAGCCAAGAATTTTTTGACTTTTTTCTAATTTTTTCTATCAGTGACATGCAAGTGGGTTCAAATCACGCTAGAAAGAGATCCGTCATGGGTCTTTCAGCAAACGAACGTTGGGCACAATTTCTCTCCGGCTAGGGAGTAGCCTCCTTCAGGCACGTCCCTGTGTGATCACCTCGTCCGTCTTCGACTCCGACAATCCGCAACGGAAAGCCCCCCCAGGAACCAATCGCGATGCGAATTCGTTTCGACGCTCATGGAACCCGCTCACGATCCGTACGAGGAACTCGCCTCGAAACAAAGAGCCATCCTGCTCGGCACCCTCCATGCACTCCTTATGTTCCTGCTCAGCTTTGTGTGGCTGGCGATCCTCGTGGGATTGGACTAATCGTGGAAAATCGCGCCCAAGCGGGATATCGATTCTTGGCATGGATTGCCGTTGCATCGCATTTTATCTATCTGCCCCGAGGAAACTGGTGGGACGGCCTCGCGGTGATGATCTTGCTGGGCTTCATGATTGCCCTCCCGTTCTTCCAGGTCCGATTGGCAAAAGCCCTGGATCCCTCCCTCAATGTGCAGACTTTTCTGCTCTCGCTCCTCTTTGGCGTGTGCGTTCTCGGTCTTCAGGGAGCCGTCCTCATGGCTGGATTCGACCATCAGCCCAGCCCGGAAGAGGCCGGACAGTTCCGAAGCGCGAGGGGTTTCCTCGGGATGATGGAAGCCTGCTATATCTGGTTCAACATCTACTTCATCCACCGACTTGTGAGCTTGAAAAAGCCGGCCGAAAGCCTCCCGGCCTAGGGCCACCTTCCCAAAACCTGCTATAACCAAGACACCTTGGCATTTGAACCCCTCGGCACGGACGAAAAGCTCTCCGAACCGGTGAAGCCGGAAAAAGACTTGGATACCATCCTCCTCGGAGGCTGCAGCACCTTTGTGCTCATTTGCATCCTGGTGTATGCCCTCACGTCCATCCCTTTCTACATTTTCGACGATGTCTACAGGCTCACATCCTTGTTACGCACCCTCGCCATCGGTGGCATCCCCGCCTGCATTCTGGGGCTGTTTTTCACGCGGCGTTTCGGGGCGTCTGGCTTCGGGGGCTATCTCGGCGGCCTCCTCATCAGCGGAGTTTTTCTGCACCTTCGGCTCCGCCAAGTCATGCTTTCCGAGTGGATGAAGGATGCGCCTCAACCTGACTATCCCATGTCGTTCGTATGGATCATTCCCGCCATCTTCGTTCTGGCAAACATCATGCTCGCGCTCATTGTCGTAAAAAAGAACGAAATTTACCCCTCAGATTCAAAGTGAACCTGCCGAACATCTAGTCTATGGAGTGCGGCGCCCTCGGGCCTGCGCTTCGGGATCGGAGAACACTCTTGTCTTATTCACGGCAACTTCAACAATATCAGTCTTCGCAGGTGACCAGCGCCTCACCACTTCAGCTTGTCATCATGCTTTACGATGGCGCCCTGAAGTTTCTGCGCCAAGCAGACGAGGCCATGGAGAAAAAGGACCTCTTCAAGCAGAACGATGCCATCCAAAGGGTTCAGAAGATCGTGGCCGAACTCATGTCGTGCCTCGATTTTAACCATGGCGGCGAAATCGCCCAGAACCTGTTCGCGCTTTACAGCTTTGTCTACAATCAGCTTGTCTTGGCAAACATTGAAGACAACCGAGACGCTTTGAAAGAAGCTAGTACTGTTCTGGAGAACCTTCGGGTGAGTTGGGTGGAATTAGAAAAGCAACAAAGATCCGGGGCCATCCCGGGAGGTACCCATGAGCAATCCGCAGCCTAACGATCCCGCAATCGAAATCATCGAGCGCTATTGCGTGCTTACCCTTGCCATGCGCGAGGCGGCCAAGCAAGAGCAAATGCAAGATTTTGCCGACCTCATGGCCTCACGAGAAGAAACTCTCACAAGCCTTGAGTCGTTGCCCACCCTCTCGCAAGATGCCATCATCCAGCTCAATCTCGCGATGAACCTGGAAGATGAATTGCAGGCCGAGCTGAAGGCAAAGCAGTCTCAGAACGTGACTGAGATGCTCAAGTTTCAGAAGGGCAAACAAGGCCAAAAAACCTACCAAGAGGGCAACCTCCGTAAAGCGGGCTAGAACTCAACACCCTGCCTGGTACACTCTGGGGAATGCTAACCCTGGAGCAGCAACAAGCGCTGCAAGAAGCGCGGTCGCGGCTGGATAACATTGCCATCCACCTTGACAAGCCAAGACTCCAATCTCAAATTGCTGAACTCGAAGAGAAGTCAGCCCGGCCCGATTTTTGGGATGATCCCGATGCCGCAAACAAGATTCTGCGGAAACTAACCGGGCTGCGTAACCGGCTCACACCGTTTTCAAAGCTGGATAAAACGGCTCACGACATCGACGAGTTTTACGAGATGTTGAAAGAAGAGCCGAACGAAGAGATGGCTCTCGAAACCGATCAAATGGCGATCGAGTTTCTCAAGGCTCTCGACCAATACGAACTCGAAACCCTTCTTAACGGAGAGCACGATGACCGGAATGCTCTCGTCGAGATCAACGCCGGCGCCGGAGGAAGCGAAGCCTGTGACTGGGCGAGCATGCTCTATCGCCTGTACATGCGATGGGCCGAACTCAAGGGCTACAAAATTGAGCTCATGAGCGAAACTCCGGGCGATGTCACCGGCTATCGCGGGGTGCAAATCTCGATTCAAGGTCCCAACGCGTACGGCTATCTCAAGGCAGAGAACGGAGTCCACCGCCTCGTGCGAATCTCGCCGTTCGATGCCAATGCTCGACGCCACACTTCGTTCGCAAAGGTCGAAGTTCTCCCAGAAACAGACGAAGCCGAAGTCAACATCAACCCCGACGATCTCAAGGTGGAAACCCTGCGAGCGGGCGGCGCGGGTGGCCAACACGTCAACAAAACCGAGAGTGCGGTGCGGATCACACACATCCCCACCGGCATAGTGGTCAACTGCCAAAATGAGCGCTCGCAACACAAAAACCGAGCCTCGGCCATGAGCGTTTTAGCAGCAAAACTCCTCGAACTTGAACAAAACAAGAGCGCGGACAAGCTGCGAGAATTGAAGGGCGACGGCGGACCCGCCGCCTGGGGCCGGCAGATTCGCAGCTATGTTTTCCAACCCTATACGATGGTGAAAGACCACCGAACCGGGTTTGAAACAGGCAACGTGCAAGGGGTGATGAACGGCGATATCGATGGCTTCATCGAAGCCTATTTGAAGCGCCCACCCTCCGGCGACGAGTTCATCGAATAGGCTGGCTTGCACATCGAACAAATTTCAATCATGCGAGGTCGAGAAGTCGGCCCAAAAGTCCTCCGCGGGAATCTTTCTTGCGGCTACACTGTTGCAACCCCAAGATGCCCGTAGCAACCATCAAAAATCTTAGCGTCCATTACGGATCATTCCAGGCTTTGGACAATGTGACGGTGGATATTCCAGAAGGATGCATTGGGCTACTCGGCCCCAATGGTGCCGGAAAATCGACCCTCATCAAAACGCTTCTTGGCCTCGTGAACCCGTCGGCGGGTTCGGGCACTGTCCTTGGGGCCGACATTCGTTCGGCACCGAAGGAAGTGAGACGCAACGTCGGCTACATGCCCGAACAAGAATGCCACATCCCGGGCATGACCGGAGTCGGATTTGTCGCCTATGCCGGCGAACTCAGCGGCATGGCTCCCGCCCAAGCTCTTCGCCGCGCCCACGAGGTTTTAGAATACTGCGGCCTCGGTGAGGCTCGGTACCGGAATGTGGAGACCTACTCGACGGGCATGAAACAAAGGGCAAAGCTCGCACAAGCCCTCGTCCACAGCCCAAAACTTCTTCTGCTCGATGAACCGACCAACGGACTCGACCCAAAGGGCCGCGATGCCATGCTCGATCTGATCAACGACATCACCCATTCAAAAGGGATGAGCGTGATTGTGTCGAGCCACCTCTTGCCCGATATTGAACGGACAAGCGACCACATTCTGGTGATGTATCAATCCAAGCTCCGGTCGAGCGGCTCGCTTCGCGACCTCACCCATCTCGAGGGCAGGCCTGTCGATGTGGAACTTCGCGAGGTGAACCCTCATTTTCGATCGAACGCGCTCGAAAACGGGATTGAGGTGGTCACCGAAGATGATCGCAACCTCCGTCTCAAAGCGAATTTCGAACCAGAAGCGCTCAATCGAAGGATCTTCGAACTTGCGAAGACATCCGGCACCCAAGTGAGGAAAATCTCCTTCGCCCATCGATCTCTCGAAGAAGCCTTCTTGGAGGTGCTCAAGTGAGCGATCTCGTCACCGATTTAAGCTATCGATCCGGCGCCTCGGGCAAACACAGCAGCGCCTGGAAAGCCATCGCCCGAAACACCGTCCAAACCAACCTCAAAAAGAGAGGCCTCTGGGTTCTCTCCGCGTTCAGCGGATATTGGTATGTGATCATGCTCATCACGATCTACGTGATGGATCAGATGCTGAATACCCAAACCAGAACGGGATGGGCCCTCAATGTCCTTGCCCAAGTGAAGTGGAACGACCACGTCGCGCACGCGCTGGGCTTCGGCCAGATTTTTGTCCTCTTCATGGTGCTGATGTGTGGAGGCGGAGCCATCGCAAACGACAATCGGTCGAATGCATTGCTCGTGTATTTGAGCAAACCTTGCACAAAACGCGACTATTTGCTCGGAAAATGGATGGGCGTCTTTCTCTCGTTGCTCATCACGGTGGGCACACCCCACATCGTTTTCTACCTGTACGCGGGCTTGAGCTACGCCGACCTGAACTTCTTCGCCTATGACCCGTGGCTCATCCTCCGGCTCTCGGGGTGCCTCTTAGTGATGTGCACGTTCTACACCAGCCTGGTGCTGGGAATCAGTAGTATGCAGCGCCAAGGACGAATCGCCGGAGCCATCGTTGCCGCCCTGTACTTCCTTTCGAACATCTTCACGGTCGTGATTCAGTTCGTCATCATGTCGAGGTTTTTCAAGTTCACGCCCCCCAGCCCTAGGCCGAGGTCGCGAGCTGAATTGATCCCGTTGCAACCCGTGCCCGAGACGTATCTCAACCTGTTTTACGCAAGCATTGATGGGTTGGTGAATGGCGCGAACCGAATTCTGCTGAACTTTGGAGAATCGAACTGGGCGCTTTGGGGAGGGGGCCGGGCCCCGGCCTTCCGAGAACCCGCCCCCATTTTTGCCTTCACCGCGATGCTCGCGATCAGCGCGATCTGCCTGAGCATCGCCTGGAAGAGAATCCAAGCCGTGGAGGTGATCGGATGATCGAGTTTGTGAACGCCAGCCGCTGGTACGGTCAAGTCATCGGGCTCAACGACATCACGGCCACCATCCCTGTGGGCATCACCGCCCTCCTGGGTCAAAACGGAGCCGGAAAGAGCACGATGATGCGCCTCATCACAGGGCAACTGAGACCCACAACGGGTTCGGTGAGGGTGCTCGGCCACGAGCCATTCGCCAATCCGGAGGTTTACAAAGACCTAGGCTATTGCCCCGACATCGATAACTTCTACGAGCATCTTTCGGGTCGGCAATTTGTGACCCACCTGGCGCGACTCCAAGGATTGAATGCGACCAAGGCCCGCACCCGAACAGACGAAGTCCTCTATCTGGTCGGGATGGCGGAGCGAGCCGATCGGCGGATCCAAGGCTATAGCAAAGGCATGCGGCAGCGGATAAAGCTTGCCCAGGCGATGCTCCACGATCCGAAAGTCCTGCTTCTCGACGAGCCTCTCAATGGCCTGGACCCCCTGGGCCGGATTGACTTCATGCGGCTCCTCGATCATCTGTCCCACCAGGGCAAAGCCATCATCGTCAGTAGCCACATCTTGTTCGAAGTCGAGCAAATGACCCGGAACATCATGCTTCTTCACCGGGGGAGACTCCTCGCAAACGGCGATCTCACGGATATTCGAAACCTCATCGACCGCTATCCGCACCGGGTGAAGATTCAGTCTTCAAAGGTGAGAGAATTGGCCTCTCGACTCGGGCAGTTGCCCTACGTCACAAGCCTGGAGTTTGACCGCGACCCAAAGGTTCTCCATGTTCAAACTCACCAGTTGAACGACTTCTTTGACCAACTCGCTTCAGTTTCGCTCGAACACGAGATTCCCATCACAGAATTTCACAGTCCCGACAACAACCTAGAGTCGATTTACCAGTACTTGGTGGAGGCCTGACCATGATCGGATACATTTTTGGATCGACCCTCAAGGATTTTCTACGGCCTCAGCGCATCCTCGCGTGGATTCTCATCACGCTCGTCGTGGGAGTCCTGAGCGCCATCATCGCCCGGCTCATTCCCGAAAGCGGGCCAAATGAGAAGTACGGCCACCTGGCGGGGATGTTCGCTTTTCGAATTTGCGCCCTGGCGGGAGCCCTGTTCAGCGCCCTCGTTCTCAGTGCCGAAGTCGAACAAAAGACTATCGTGTATCTCGTGACGCGGCCTGTTCCAAGAGCCAAAATCATCGTCGGAAGGGCACTCGCGGCCATGGTCGCGACTTTTGCCGTCAGCGCTCTTGCCGTCGTTGCCATTGGCCTTGCCGTGCCAAAGGTAGGCCTGACAAACGCCTTCGTTCTGAAAGACTTACTCGTCGTGGCGCTTGGGTCGGCCGCTTACGTTTCGCTTTTTGTCCTCATCACCCTCATGGTGAACAAGGCCATGCTGCTTTGCTTGCTCTACACGTTCGCGTGGGAAACGGCGGTTCCAAACATGCCGGGGAGCACGTTCTATCTCAGCATCAACTCCTACATGAATTCGCTGGCCGATCACCAAGTCATTGGCGGCCTCGGGATTTTCGACATCATGAGTGGGCAGGCCGCGTTGAACCAATTGAAGCCGGTCACAGCCGCCATTGTGCTGGCGTGTATTGCGGTGGTCCTCCTCGCGGTGAACGCTCGGTACTTCTCGAAGTTTGAATTCGTGCCTCGCGAAGATACAGAATGAGCCGATTTAAGGTCCGCTTATTCCACATTTTGAACCTAATTCCTCAAAACCTAAAGTAGATTGCAAAGTTCGGTGACTGAGCAAGTCTCCAGCCCCCGCCAATAACCATGGTGGGATGAACCGAGGAATTTACGGAGCCGCAAGTGGAATGCTCGCCAACCAGCAATGGTTGGACGTGGTAGCGAACAACCTCGCAAACGTCAACACCGTTGGCTTTAAGCGAGATGGAATCGTCTTTCACGACTGGATCGAGCGATCCATGTTTGCCAATGGAGGCACGGGACAAGAGATTGGAACTCTCGGTGCCGGTCCCGCCCCGACCAAGCTTTTCACAAACTGGTCGAAGGGAACCATGGCGACCACGGACAATCCTTTGGACGTGGCCATCATCAGCGAAAAGGGCCTCTACGCGGTCGAGTTGCCACCTTCGCCAAGCGTTGAAGGCCGAAACATTGTTTACACGCGAGACGGCGCCTTCCAACTCGGACCCGACGGAAGACTCAACACGCGGGAAGGATACGCCGTGCTGGACACCAACCTCCAAGAGATCTACTTGGACCCTACCAAGCCCGCTACGATTGATGAAACCGGAAATGTAGGACCTCTCGCTGGCGGCGGTGATTCGAACCAAAGAATCGGGCTCTTTGACGGCAACTTCCGAAAACTCGGGTACGGCCTCTATTCGTGTCCCGATGCAGAAGCCTTTGACCAAGGCCGAGTCCAACAACGCGCCCTCGAAGGAAGCAACGTGAATACGGTGGAAACGATGATCCAGATGATCACCGTGAGCCGAGCCTTTGAAATGGGGCAAAAAGCGATTTCGACCCAAGACGACAGCAACGGAAAACTTCTCGATATGTTACGAGGCACCTAAAACCTCCCCTAGATTTTGATCCGCTCCCTCGATGGATTGAGGGAGTGCATCTGGCCAGGATGGCAAGAAACACGACCCGCTCGACGCGGGCCAAAGAACGACAGGAGAACTTGCCAATATGATGCGCTCACTCACCACTGCGGGCACGGGAATGATTGCCCAGCAGAACAACCTAGACGTCATCGCGAACAACCTCGCGAACGTCAACACGACTGCGTTTAAGTCTCAGCTTGCCCAGTTTATGGACCTGATGTACCAAACAACGCGTGCGTCGGGTGCTGCGAACTTCGGCAACATCAACCTCCCCGAACCGATCCAGGTGGGTCTGGGTTCGCGTCTTGCGGCGACAGCATCTTCCTTTAAGCAAGGCGCCCTCCAAGCCACCGGTAACCCTGTCGACATGGCAATCGTGGGTGAAGGATTCTTTGGTGTCGAACGGCCGGACGGAACGCTTGCCTACACGCGGGACGGGGCCTTTAAGCTGGACTCGAACGGTCTGCTTGTTAACAACGACGGTTATCCTCTCGTTCCGAACATCACGGTTCCGACTGGTGCGCAGGCCGTCACGATTTCATCTGCGGGCATCGTCTCCGCCATTCTTCCTGGTTCCAATGAACCCACCCAGCTAGGACAGCTCCGGATCACGCTGTTCGCCAACCCTGCGGGTCTTACTCGTACAGGTCAAAACCTCTTCGTCCCCGGAGGAGCCTCCGGAGATGCTCAAGAAGTGGAGCCCGGTCAAAACGGTTCAGGAACCATCCAAAGCCAACACCTCGAAGGTTCGAACGTGCAGGTTGTGGAAGAAATGGTCCGCATGATCCTCGCCCAGCGTGCCTACGAAATCAACTCGAAGGCCATCCAAACCGCCGACGACATGCTGAGCGTTCTCAACCAATTGAAGAGATAATTCATGACACTATCTACCCTCACCGTTCTTGCTCTCAGCGCCGCGTCCCCTCAGATTCGCGTCGAGGGCGAGGGCTATATGAGACTCTTGTTCGATGGACGCGCGGTCTTCGCTCGGGAGGGCGATCTCCATGTGTTCGATGGCAAATTGGGGCTGCGAAACATCGGGCCCTTCCTTCCTGCCATCCAGGTTTCTGAGGTCTCCAACGACCTGGAGATCGAACTCGACGGGACGGTCTCCTTGCGCGGCAACCGTTTGGGCCAAATCATTCTCGGCCTGTTCTCCACGGCCCCTGCTCAGCGAGATACCTACTTTGTCTCCTCCGATCGGCCCCAACTCACCCGACCCGGTGAAGACATTGCGGGTCTCATCCAGTTTGGGACAAAGACCGCGACAAAGCCACCGCAAAAGCCCGAGCCGAAAGTCGAACAGAAGTCAAACGTGACACCGCTAATGAACCGCGAAACACCCGCGATTCAAAACATGCCCGCCACGAATTCGGAAGAACTCCAGGTCCCTGCGCCGCCCAAGGGAGGCGTCGGAATTGCGTTTCGGCAGAACACCGTGGTCTCCTCCGACACCTTCACGCTCGGTCAGCTTGGAAAACTGCAAGGCGATCCGGCTCTTCTCAAGAAGGTAAGCGAAATCATTTTGGGAGACACCCCCACCGTCGGAGTCAAGCGCTATCTCGACCTCTCTCGCATCCTTCCACGGGTGAGAGCCGCTGGCATCGATGAGTCCTTGCTGAAGTGGAACATCCCGACAAGAGTCAGCATCTCTCGCGAGTCCACCTCGCTTACAGACCAAGACTTCACCTCCTTTGCGATCAGTGAAATCGAGCGCAGAGATGGGGCATTCGGGACGCTGAAGATCGACCGCCCGGTCGGCAACCTCGAGATTCCTCCTGGAAAGTACGAGTTCATCCTCGAAGAAGGGGAAGCCACCCTCAAGGGATACCGCGCCACCGTCGCCGTCCGCGTCGATGGAAAGATCGTGACCCGACGAACATTCGCCCTCATCCGCGAAGGCGTTGCCGCCCCCGTTCGGATCGGCCAAACCGTCCGCGTAAGACTCCTCAGCGGCGGAGTGACCATGGAAACCACCGGTCGCGTGACCCGTGTCGAAGGACCGGCAAAACCTGTCGAGGTCCAAACAACAAACGGACAGAAATTTATCGGCATTCAAAAAGAATCTGACCTTATCGAGGTGAAAATGTGAAGAAACTCGCCCTCCTTTTGCTCATCGGCTCGAGCGCCATCGCGCACGGCCAATTGATTGATAAAAATTTCGACCCAGGCTCTGGCTCCCTGTGGAGTGACGCGAAAGGGAATCCCTTCGTCGACCGCACGGCGCGCCACGAGGGAGACATCGTCACGATTCTCATCAGCGAAACGAGCGTCGCAAGCTTTGCCGCGAATACCACGCTGAACAAGCAGGACAACAACAGCTTTGATCTGAGTCTGTTCAACAGCTTTATTTCGAGGCTTCTGACCCCCAGCAATACCTCTGATTCAAGTTCAAACGCCGGAGGCGGAAACAGCACCCAAAACAGCAAGCTCACCGCGAGACTTTCTGCCGTCGTCACGAAGGTAATGCCCAACGGCAACCTCGTCATCGAGGGCAACCGCAGCTTGGTCGTGAACAAAGAGATTCAGACCTTCAAGCTCACCGGCGTCATTAGGCGCGACGATGTGACAGCCGCAAATACGGTCATGAGCGAAAGCATTGCCGAAGCCGAAATCCAGATGACTGGAAAAGGCGCCATCCACGAACGCCAACGACGAGGACTCCTGACACGAGTGCTGGACTGGCTTTTCTAACCCCGATTTCTATATGTCTACACCTAGAAAATTAACATTTCGACTAGCGCTGAGGAAGGTCTTTTCTCCCTCCAGCGCCCATGCATCCACCACTCCGACCATCGAGTCGGGTGTGAGCGATTGCGCGGTCAAACGAGCGGAATTCAACGCAGAAGTGATTGATGCCCGACGCCGCCGAATCGCCCAACGCTCGGCGGCCCCCAAGAGCTGGGAGCCTGTCCTCGACTCCGAATGGGTTGCCCTGGGAGAAAAAGAATCCGCATGAAAAAAGCTCTCTCACTGATGATCACGCTGCTGGCCCTGAGCCCGATGGCCCTCGGCCAAACCGTGGCGAAGCCAAACTCTCCCGGCCTCTCCTCGAAAGGGGACGGGAAGGAACCACCTCGCAGCCGACTCAGCGCCAAGCAAGCCGAAGAGGAAGGCATCGAGGTCCGGATCAAGGATATCGCTCGGTTTCGGGGAGTTCGGGGCAACCAGCTTCTCGGATACGGGATTGTCGTCGGCCTCGAAGGCACCGGAGACACGAAGAAAACTCCGTTCACCCAAACCCTCCTGGCGAATGCTCTCAAGCGATTCGGAACGCTGATCGATCCTTCGACGATGCAGCCAAAGAATGTTGCGGCGGTCGCCATCACGGCCGAACTGCCCCCGTTTGCGACTCCTGGGAACAAGATCGAAGTCACCGTGCAGTCGATTGGCGATGCCACAAGCCTGAAGGGCGGGACTTTGCTCCAATCTCCCATGTATGGGCAAAGCGACGACCAAAATGCAATCGCCGTCGCCCAGGGCAGCATCAGCGTGGGCGGCTTTAACCAAGGCGCGGGCGGTGCTCAGCTTCAAAAGAACCACGTCAACGCAGGAAAGATTCCTGGCGGTGGAATCGTCGAGCGGGCCGTCCCTTACCAAATGGTTTTTGGCGACAAGATGTACCTGGAGCTAGACGATGCCGATATCACCACGGCCCAGCGCCTCGCCGAGGCCCTTGGCAAGCGATACGCCGACCTCAGCCCCCGCGCAGTGGATGGCGGAACCATCGAAGTCAGCCTGAACGCCGGAATGAACCCGATCGACATCGCATCGAAGATCGAAGGCACCACTCTGTTTGCCGATATCCCCGCGCTTGTCGTGGTCGATGAGCGTACGGGAACGATTGTCATCGGCGGAAACGTCAAAATCGGCCCTGCCCTCATCACTCGGGGAAGCATCCGCGTGAGTGTGGACAGGTTCCCTGTGATCAGCCAACCCGAAGCCCTCAGCAAGGGACTCACCGTGGTCGATGCCGTCTACGATGTGCAGGCCCAAGAGGACGAGGCAAAGACCGGGGAGATTCAAGCGTACGCCACCCTGAGTGACCTCGCGAAGCTGTTCGAGGCCCTCAAAGTGAGCGCGCAAGACGTCATCTCCATCCTTCAAGCCCTGAAAGATCAAGGCGCGATGAAGGCAAGGATCAAGGTGCGCTAATGGAAGCCATCCAACCTCAAAAAGCCCTCTCGGCTGTTCAGATTCGGGCCGTAAACGCCCTCGTCGGCACCGCAAAAGCTGAATTCGGAAAGCTCCTCGATGGCGCCATGAACACGGAAAACCCCGTGGTCTACGCCATCGGGAAAGCCCCCAACATGATTCAGCTGAAGCTCAAAGATCTCGGTGAGCAACAAATTGCTGAGATCGGAAAGCTCAAGGAATCGACCGAGCAGCTCGAAGCCGTGCTGGTGAAAAAGATGATCGAAACCATGGAACAAGCCCTCCCCAAAAACAAGATGGACGGGCCCATGGGCGATCTCGCAAAGGACATGTTTCGCGACACGTTCTCGAACGAGATTGCCGTGAAGAACTCGATGGGAATCTCTCAACAGCTCTTCAAGCAGCTCAGCAAGCTTTATCTCTCCCAACACACGACACTCGCCTCGCCAAAGGCCGAGGCAACCGCAACCCCGGAAACAAAAACCAATGAAAACCCGTGAACTCCAAACCCTATGGTGGGATTGGCTGAGTACGTCTGAGAGACTTCTCAGCACTCTTCAAGACCAAACCAAAGCCCTCATGCGACGCGATGTCGGCACCATCGATCGGCTCCAAACAGAGCTCGACACGATGTTGGCCCACATGAAAGTGATCGATGATCAAGCAGCCGTCTCCGCACGCCGACTGGCCGAAGAACTGGGCGCACAGCCCCATCTTCGAAGTCTTGTGGAGAATTTATCGAAGGCTGAAGGTCAACAAGTCCAAGGACTCGCGAACCGAGTGAAGGCCGCCGCGGCCAGCGTCTCGACTCACCTTGACAAGAACCGAAAGCTCATCGAAAATGAGCTGATCTTCGTGAACGGATCGCTCGCACTCATCGTGCGTGCCTCGCAAGACCAAGAGTCGCAATTCGGCGGCAAGAAGGCCTCGCAGGCTGTCCTCGTCAACCAGGTGGCGTAAATCTCATGCCAAGTCCATTTCACGGGATAGAAACTGCGTCTCGGGCATTGCGTGCGTTCCAGCGCGCCATGGACGTGACGGGTCACAACATCGCGAACGCCAACACCCGAGGCTACACGCGCCAAACGGTAGATATGGAGACCAGTCCGTACATTTCGTACTGGCAAAATGGTCAACGTTCGCTGGGAACCGGGGTCAATATCGGATCGATCAATCGCGTCCGAGATCTGTTCTTGGAAAGTCGGCTACAAGCCGCCATGAGCCAAGGCAATACCTATTCCACGGTGGCCGCAGAAGTGGGTGGCATTCTCAGCCTAATGAACGAGCCGGGGCCAGACGGGATCACGTCGGCGCTCGGGAAGTTCTTCGACGGGTGGAGCGGCGCGGCCAGCAACCCGAACGATCCGGCGTTCAAGCTGCAACTTCAGCAAGCCGCCAACACGTTGACGTCTCGAATTCGAAACACGTATACGCAGTTGCAATCCTCCAGCACCAACATCGTGGCGGAGATTCAGTCGGGTATCACCCAGGTCAACAATCTGGCCCAACGAATCGCCGACCTCAACGTGCAGATTCGAGAGCAACTCGCGACGGGAGGCCAACCGAATGACCTTCTCGATACGCGGGACCAGGCGGTGCGCGACCTGAGCCAACTGGTGAACATCAACGTCAACCAAAACGCGGACGGCACCGTCAACATCGTTTCGAGCGAATTCACCCTGGTGGATACCGCCGGGGCGCGGCAAATGCCCACCAATGTCGATACCGCCACGGGGTCTATCACAGGTTGGCTTGTCCCCATTCACGTGCGCAGCGGAAAACTCGCCGGGCTCATGCAAAGCGCTGGTTTCTACAGCCGCGAGATGACGAATCTCGACACCTTGGCAAACAATCTCCGCAGCCAGATCAACTCGGTGCACCAGCTTGGAATGAACCAGAACGGACACACCGGCGTGAACTTCTTTAACGATGCCGTGCCTCAGACCGGGGCGGCGGACTTCGCATTGAGTTCCGCAGTGGCCGGCGACTACAAGGAAATCTCTCTTGGTATTGCCGACAACTCGGGCGGATCACCTGCCTATTGGGCGGGAGAATCCGGCCTGGCCTTGACCATCGCGAACCTGCGAACAAGCTCTGTTCCGGGTCTTGGCAATCGAGGCTTTGTCGACTTCCATAAAGACAATGTCAGCCGACTTGGAAGCGAGCAGAGCTACTTCTCTGCCGCGATGGATACGCAAGACTCCATGGTCGGACAGATCGAAGAACAACAACAAAGCGTGTCCGGCGTGAGCCTCGATGACGAAATGGCAAACCTCTTGCGATTTCAACGAAGCTACCAAGCCGCCGCAAAACTCCTGACGATTTTCGACCAAGTAACCGAAGATTTGATAGGAATGCTCAGAAGATAGTCGAGGTTTTCTAAGTGACGAACCGAGTTAGCACCAAATTTCAATACGACAGCTCGCTGAACAGGATCCATACCGCTTACCAGCGTATGTTCAATGCTCAGCAATCCGTCGTGACCGGAAAGAAGCAAGACTTGGTCGTAAACGATCCAGGGGGAGCCAGCTTCATCGTGCGTGCTTCCACGCTGAAAACTTCGGTGGAGCAGTATCAAAAGAACCTTCGATCGGCGGAGCAGACTCTGAAGCAATCCGAGTCGGTTTACACCGAAATGAAGACAATGCTTCAAGAAGCGTACGGTCTCGCTCTCCAAAGCGCGAATACGACTCTTGATCAGACAGGCCGCAATGCCATGGCGAAACAAGTCGAGACCATGATGACTCGACTCGTGGACCTGGGGAACACCCAGTCGGCAAGCGGCGATTACATTTTTGCCGGAAAAAAGATCGATACCAAGCCCTACTCCGTCACCGGAGCCGGGATTGTGTACTCCGGCGATGCAGGCCAGCGGGTGGTGGAATCCGGCCCTGGCTCGACACTTTCGATCACCGTAGGGGACTCCGCGACGTTCTCACAGGCTTATCAAGCCTTGAACGACATGAAGAACCATCTGCTCAGCGGCAACATTTCGCTCCTTGGGGGGCAAAGTGTGGGGGATTTGCAGAAAAGCATGGATGCCACAAAACTGTTGGTCGGGGACATAGGTGCCCGAATGCAACAAGTGCAGGAGCAAAACAATCAGCATCAACGCCGAGTGGACGATCTCACGCAGCGCATTAGCGATGTGGAAGACGTCGACATGGCAGAGGCTATCTCCGAATATCAGTTAGCTCAAACGGTCTATCAGGCGGCCCTCCAAACCACCTCGATCATGGACCGCATGAGCCTGATGGACTTCATGCGATAAATGAACACAACAACCTTTCATACAACCCGATTCGGCGACATTCAATTTGAAGAAATCGACGTCGTCACGTTCCGCGAGGGCATGCTCGGATTTGAAGAATGCACTCGATTCCTTGTTTTGCAGCATAAAGAGGGTTCACCGTTTCGGTGGCTCCAAAGCATTGACGACCCTCATCTGGCCTTTCTTGTGGTCGATCCGAACCAATATTGTTCGGATTATGCCCCCGAAATGAGCGATGCGCATGCAAAAGATCTCGAATTGACAGAGGAAACACCGCAACTCGTCTATACTATCGTTAGTATCCCTAAGGGGCAACCCGAGGCCATGACTTTGAACCTAGCTGGACCCATTGTGATCAATCTCCTTACGCAACAAGCCAAGCAGATCGTTCTCGATGATCCGCGATACTCGATTCGGTTTAAGCCCCAGATCGCGGTTCAACCGACGACCCAACCCTCAGAGGAGACCGCCGCCGCGTAAAAAACGGTCTGGAACTCCTCGGTAGCCATGGAGGGCACCGAACATGCTTGTACTAACGAGAAAACTCAACCAAAGCATTGTCATCAACGACCAAGTCGAGGTCGTTGTCCTAGAAATTCGCGGCGAACAGGTGCGTTTGGGCATCAAGGCCCCCAAAGACGTACCTGTTCACCGAAAAGAGATCTTCGACCAGATTCAAGACGAAAACAAGTCGGCCGCCGAAGTCTCCGTCGACGACATTCCGGAGTGACGGCCGCCGACAAAGACCTCTCGCTGTTTTTCGACCGTGCGCTACAGCATCACGATAGATTCCACCCCTTCTATCAAGGACGGAGAGACCCAAAAGGTCACGCCGCTTCGTAGTCATTCGGCGCTTTTCGTCACGCTCACTTCGATTGTCGGGACCCTGCCCCGCGAAGAAGTCCTCTCCCTCACCTGGCCCACCGTCGACCTTGAAACCGGGAGAAATCGACTTCGAGTCGCTCTCTCAAGCTTCAAGAAATCGCACCCGGGCCTCATATCGGTCCAAGGGAACGAGATTGGGATCGGGCCCGATGTAGAAGGAGGCCTGCTCACCGCCCGCGGCCTTCTCGACGAGATCGCCCTCAGCGTGAGCGACTCGCAAGAATGCGACGCGATTGAGGCACTTCTTTCCTACACCACTCCCATCGTTCCGTTTCTCAGCCCGGACCACTACGACTGGTGGACCGCCTTGTGCGAACACGCGATTCGGTACTTGAGAATCGCTCCAAACTTTCGCCTCCACGATGAAGTTTTGGATCACATCCGGCCGTTTTTCCGCATCCTTACCACCGATTCTTCGGGCGCGGTGGCCTGTCTCGATTTCGCGAAGCGATCGGGGATGGCCTCAAGACTCCTCCGCGAACTCCGCCCCCTCTTTCCCCCTCACGTCTTAGAGTCAAAAGATGTAGGTGAGGCCCTTCGCGCCCTCGCCCGCGAGCCAGATCGGGGGAACCAGAAACTGGACCGCGACGAGCGAGATCTCCTCCTCGAACTCTTTGAATCTGCGCTGAATACCGATCCCCACGTCGCGCGGCAACTCCTCGTGGCCCCGCCTTCGCTCGCCCTGTCTGGAAAGTATCCACGGGCCATGCACCAGGTGCTGGAAAGGGCCACAGCGGAAGAACCCGCTGAGATCGACGATGCGTGGCTGAGGTGCCGGGCGCGGCTCATGGGTCTGAAAGCATGGCTTGGCGACGCCGAGGGCGTTCTCAAGTTGGCACCGAGAATGCTCGAACAGGCATCAGGGAAGCTGGGCATTTTACGCCCCGTGTGGAACACCATCGCGATTGCCCACAGCCTGCGGCGGGAATGGCCCGAAGCCGAGGCCGCTCTCCAAAAGACCATCGAAACCTCCACCGAAGAGCAAAACCAAATGGGGGTTTTGGCCGCTCGGGGGAACCAGGCCTTTTTTGCGATGCAGCGGATGGAGTTCGACGAGTCGTACGCTCAGTACGACCGTATCCATGCTGAGTTCAAGGAGATGGGCACTCCTCACGCCGAGTTTGAGCTCTCGATCGGATTGGGTCACCAAGCCTTCATTCCTGTTTTTCGCCAAGATTGGGTCTCTGCCGCAGAACACATGGAGCGGGCGATTCAGGCCCGACAAAAGCTGGGATCAGAGATTCAAATGGGCTTGCTCCAAATTTGTTTGGCGGCTTGCCATATGAATTTAGGGAAGACGAAACGAGTGCTCCAACTCACTCGAATGGGGCTGCGTGATTCATTCCTTTCCGAGAGCGAACGGACGATTGAAAATGCGCTGGAGTTTGCGGCGATGACCCTCGCCGCGGCTGGAGATCCGGAGCTTGCCGCCGAGATCGTTCAATTCGTCGGCGAGCGCCGGGAGAGACTTCATCACCCCCGGAGTGCAGCGGAATCGGCTTGGTGCGACCCGCTGGCTCAAGTTAAAACGAAAAACTCTATCGGGAAAGAGCCCGAGATGACGCTCGCCCTCGTGGGGAGGCTGCTATTGCGTCGGCTGAGCGAGTTGTTGAACCAAAACCAGGGTCGCTGACCGCTGGGGTTCCGGCCTCGCCGGCTTGCCCACCCACCCCGTTCGGCCAAGAAGGCCTCACTCCCGCCGTCGAGGCCGGTCCGGAGAGTCTGGGAGGTCCTAGACAACTTTGTCGTCGAGGCACCAAGTGACCTTTTCCTCCCAGTCCCGGCGCACACCCGGCGGCAGATCGACCGCCGGCCAACCCAGATAGAAGAACCCGAGGAGTTCCGAGGGAGCCTCAAGCCCCAAGCCTTCGGCGACAACCGGATGGATGCTCAATCGTTTGGAGTGCCATTTTCCCGCCAAGCCCAGGGCACACGCGGCCAGATGCAGATTTTGGACAGCGCACGCCACCGCCATGCGCTCCTCTTCGAGGGGCATTTTCAACGATCCATCCTCGTTTCGGCCGGGGACCATCGCAATCGAAATCCAGACTGGAGCCTTCCAAGCCCGGTCGCTCGCCGCCGCAACTTTCTGGGCATCCTCCTCGCCGGTGGCGCGCCCAAAAAGCTCCGCCAGCTTTGCCCGGCCGCTGCCCATGAACACCGTGAACCGCCAAGGCTCGGTGTCGCCGTGGCTGGGAGCCCAGTTCGCGGCCTCTAAGACCTGCGCCACCAGTTCTTGCGGAACCGCATCGGGCCGCAGCTTTGCCATTCCCATACTTCGCCGATACCGAATCGCTTCAAAAAGCTCCATGTGATGGTCATTGTGACCGCCACAATTCTCTGCGCGCCTTCGTCAGGATTCACCTCTCAGGAGAAGAGCTGCTTGTAGATTCTCTTGCTCAAGAGGCGCACGCGCAAGAATGGCATACTAAGAGGATCATGAAACGGACACCGTCCCTCATTCTCGCCCTCGGGCTTCTTTCTGTCGCATTCGCCGCCGGCGAAACGTATCCAGAGATCATCACCAAGAAGGAACTGTATGCCAGCACCGATCTAAGAGGCAAGGCTGCCCCCAAGCTCGAAGTGGAGACGTGGCTGAACCAAGCCAACCCCAAGACCAAGGGCAAGGTGGTTCTGGTCGATTTTTGGGCCACGTGGTGCGGCCCCTGCCGAAAACTCATCCCTGAAATGAATGAGTGGGCGAAGAAGTACGCCGACGACGTGGTGTTCATCGGCATGAGTGACGAGAAACCCGAAACCGTGAAAGAGTTCATGAAGAAGACCCCCATGAACTATTCCGTGGCGATCGACACGAAAAAGCGGATGAGCAATGCCCTCGGCGTGAAGGGCATCCCTCACGTGATGATCATCAGCCCCGATGGTATCGTCCGCTGGCAAGGATTCCCTGGAAGTCAGGAGGACCCCCTCACTGAGAAGGTCCTCGAAAGCATTATCGCCGCCAGTAAGAAGAAGTCGAACTAGCTGTGTCGGGTTCGCCGCTTTCGAACGAGAGCGGCGAGCCCGGCCCCTACGGCCAGCATCGTGCCCGGCTCAGGCGCCAACACGGTTTGCACGCTCGCTACGTTCGTCAAGATCCCGCTTCCTGTCGTACCGAGTTGCCTGTGGAATCGGTCGAACTGAATGACGCCATCGGTGAGGGCGACAAAGTAGCCATCATGAGCCGAGGCCGCTCCTCGAAAATTTGAGGATACAAATCTCGGGATGGGCGCACCGAGACCACTCAAAAGGCCCGTGTAAAATCCGTCGTTGGTCGCGCAAACGTATTCGTTTGAACCTCCAATAAGGGCCAACTGACTGGCGATATTGCCCCCGGATGTCGCTGATGGGCTCGCCACAAAACCCGAGGAAAGCCCCGAACCGTTCATCGTGTGGGCTAAGAACCTACGATTCGTGGAGTCAAACGCGATGAGGTTGCTTTGGGAATACCAAAGGCCATTCTGATAGCTACCGGACCCCATGTTTCCCGTCACAGGTCCGCCGATGGGAGGCACGTCTGGCGAGCTAATGAAATCGAAGAACACATCGAACAAAGCGGTTCGCAAGAAGTCGGGCCTGATGGCGAACCTAAGAGACGGATTGGGGTAGGAGAAGCTAGCTTGCCTCAAACCCGTATTGTAGTTGTAAACCGCCACCGCGCCATCCGAGGTCGACACATAAATCTGGTTGGTGTCCTTACGAAGGTGAGTTTGGATAATGTTGCCCGAGAAATCTCCGAACTTGCCGAGATAGGCCCCGCTCACAGGGTCAAAACGATGGATTTTGCGCTGGGCAAAAGTACCGTTTCCATTGTCGGCGACCAACATCAACTCGAAACTGGCTTGGGCTGAAAGCGTGAGCGCCCCAAGCGAAAGAACAAGAATTCCTCTCCACATGCCTCAATTGTATGACACTTTTCGCCGAGAACGACTGAAAAATCTTCTGCGATGAAAAATCGAAGGTTTTTTGAGCCCAGAGGCGCGACTTTTCTGAGGTGATCTCAGTTGTTCACCGAGTAAAGCTCGTACCCTTCGCCCTCACTTGGTTCGCGAGAAACTTCCCCGAGAGATTTCAAGTCGGATTCGGTCAGACGTCCTGGCCGGGTGAGGACCAAGAACTGGCCGGGCCGGGACCGCAATGCCTCGATATCTTCGACGATCTCCATGGGGCGCCCGGTGTAAAACAGGATCGAAGGGTGGCTTGTTTCCATCAGTTTCAGGCCCCCGGTGCCCCGGTCTGCCGTTCGGCGAGACATTTGGTATTCCACGAGTGGCAAATCGGATCGGCCCGCGATATTTGCCAACCGGTGCAATTCATCGACTTTGGCCCCTTGGTACCAAAGCGTGAATCCGATGTTGGCGATGAGGCAAAGAACCACCGACGCGATCGCGAACCCTCGGAAGAGGCCCCAGCCTAAAGTTTCGCCCGCCCGGGTGCGTGCCCACGAGGCAGCCAAGACCAGAGACAACGGCGGCAGACAAGGCAGAACGTAGTGGGTCAACTGAGTTCCGCTCATGGAGAAGAACACGAAGATGACCCCGGCCCACCCCCAGCAGTATCGGAGGAACGGCCGTGCGACATCGGCGTAGCGAGAATCGCCGGGTTGACGTGCCTCACGCAACCGCCAGATCCACGGTGTCATGCCTAAGAGCAGGATGAGCGGATAGAAGAACGGCCGGGCAAGCAGGGGCATCTGGTGAGCCTTGTCGCCGCCCTGAAATCGATTGATGTTTTGCTCGATCAAGAATTTCTGAACGAACGTGTCGCCGTTCGCCAGATAGCAGGGCACATACCAAGTGGCCACGATGGCGAGCATGGCGAGGACGCCCCACACCCAACCCCAAGAGCGCATGGAGATACGTAAGTCGCTCTGGGTGATGTAGGTCCAGATCACGACACCCCCAAAGAGAATGCACCCGACAGGGCCTTTCGCCAAAATGCTGAGGCCAAGACAGGCTCCTGCGGCTCCCCACGCCCACCGGTTTCCATGCAGCGCATGCCAGAACAGCAGGAAACACCCCGAAAGAGAAAGGGCCAACAGAGCATCGGTCATCATCATGCGGGCCAGCGCCACCATGAGCAGGCTGGTGCCGCAGATGAGCATGGCCGCCAACCCGGCGTGAAGATTGATGTACCGACGCCCGAACCAATAGAGCAGGGAATAGAGACCCAGCGCGCCCGCCACCGAGGGGAGTCGCGCTCCGAATTCGCCTCCGAAAAGGTTGACCCCGATCATGGAGGCCCAATACAACAGAATCGGCTTTTCGAACCACGGGGCGCCGTTGTAGTAGGGGGTCACCCATTCGTTGCGCCGGAGCATCTCGCCGGTGACTGCGCCATAGAACCCTTCATCCAGGTCGAGCAGTCCGATGGTCCACCAACCGAGGAGCGGAATGAGGCATAGGCCGAACGCGATCCAAAACGCTTGTCGAGGCGCCCATTCCTTCGTTCGGGAGTCTGTCGTAGATTCGCTCATTCCGAGGCCAGTATATCAGGCCCCGAGAGCCTGGCTGAAACCTTCGAAGAGTTGGTGCATTCCGCTGTCCAAATCGCGCCTCCGCCCCAGACCGGGACGTCCCGAGACTCTCGGGACGGGCGGGGGTCAGACCAAAACAGCCGAGGCCGAAGGCCGAGTCCTAGAAAATCGGGGGTGGGGGCAAGGCGCGCGAGGCTACCAGCGGATGATGTTAGCGCCCCAGACGAGGCCAGCGCCAAATCCGACCGTCATCACAACGTCGCCCTTCTTCAGGCGACCCTGTTCGACCGCCTCGCTCAGCGCGATGGGGATCGAGCCGCCGCTGGTGTTGCCATACTTGTGCACATTGACAAACACCTTTTCGTCAGGGAGCCCCAGCCGCTTTGCCGCCGAATCAATGATCCGGAGGTTCGCCTGGTGCGGCACAAACAGGTCAATATCCGAGGCGGACATGCCCGCCATTTCCAGGAGCTTGCAACAAGCATCGCCCATGGCTGTCACCGCGAACCGGTAGACCTCAGCCCCGGCCATGAAAATGGTCTTCGAATACTTCGATGAATCAGGATTTGAATAGGGGTGGAGTGACCCGCCCGCCGCCAAGTGGATGTGCGGTGCCCCCGCTCCATCGGCCAACAAGACGGTTCGCAACAATCCGCGATCTGTGTTCTCCTCACCTCGGAGAACAACGGCACCGGCGCCATCGCCGAAGAGCACGCAGGTCGAGCGATCTTGCCAATCGACAAACTTGCTGAGAGTGTCGACACCGACCACCAACGCGGTCGTGGCGGTTCCGGCCTCGATCATGCATCGAGCCACCTCGGAGGCGTAGATGAATCCTGCGCACGCCGCGCCCACATCAAAAGCCCCGCAGTGCGGAATCCCCAGGCGATCCTGAATCAAACAGGCAGTCGCCGGAAAAAGCATATCCCCCGTCACGGTGCCACAGATCACCAGGTCGATCTCACTCGGAGAGACTCCGGCGGCGGCCATGGCCTTTTGCGCGGCTTCCACCGAGAGAGAAGAACTCGTTTCCTCTGGGCTAGAGATCCGCCGTTCTCGGATTCCCGTCCGTTGGGTAATCCATTCGTCGTTGGTATCTACGATCTTCGCAAGATCGTCATTGGTCATGACTTGTTTTGGAACCGCATGACCGACTCCAAGGACTACAGCGCGCTTGCCACTCACCACTATACGGTACCCGTTATTTCGACAGGAACCCGGTTGCCGTGCGCATATGACCCATGAGGTCAGCCTCGATCGCCCGCCCTGCGCCCAAAATTGCGTTCTTCATCGCGCGCGCGTTGCTGCGCCCGTGGCAGATGAACGTAAGGCCGTTCAGCCCCAAAAGCGGCATGCCCCCATACTCGGCGTAGTCCGTTTTCTTCTTCAGCGGAGCCAGCAGCTTGCGAAGCGGCAGGTAGGGAAGCTGGGCCAATTTGCTCGTCGGCATCTCCTCGCGAATCGAGCTCATGATGTATTCCGCAACACCCTCGGCAGTTTTCAAAACGATGTTGCCGACGAAGGCGTCGCACACCACCACGTGCACCCTCTCTCGAAAGAGATCTTTCCCCTCGATATTCCCCACAAACCAAGAATGATCGGACAAAAGCTCAAAGGCTTTTTTGGCAAATGCGTTGCCCTTGCCAGGTTCTTCGCCGATGTTCAACAAATGAACATGCGGATTCTCGATCCCCATGATGTGCTCGGCATAAACCCGGCCCATCACCGCAAACTCCACCATCTGCTCGGGCCCCACATCGGGGCTCGCCCCTGCATCCAGAAGCAAGAAATGGCCGTACTTGTTGGGGAATAGAGAAGAGATCGCCGGCCGATGGATGCCCGAGATAGGGCGCCACACCAAGAGACTCGCGGCCGTCGCCGCCCCCGTGTTTCCCGCAGAAACCATCGCCTGCGCCGTGCCGTCATGCACCATGTTCACCGCCACCACAAGTGAACTATCTTTCTTCTTGCGCAGCGCATCGAGAGGCTTATCGTCCATGGTCACGACCTGAGTCGCAGGAACTATATTGATATTAGTAGGGACAGGCTTGGGGAGGTGCTCCATGATCGCCGCCGGATCTCCCACCAGGCTAATTGTTCCCTTAAACAGGTGCGCCGCCTCTAAAGCCCCCGCCACGACCGCCGCTGGAGCGTGGTCGCCACCCATGGCATCAACCGCGATATTCAAGATTTCTCCTCGGGAAGTTGTAGGTCGGAGAGCACTTTCAGGCCTCTTTTCACCTCGGGCGCGGGAGGGGAAGAGCTTTCGTGCCCCACAACCTCGCGAGCCATCGCGCACGGGCATTCTCCCGTCCAGCCATGCTCACAAAGCACTTGCATGGGCAAATTGACCAGCAATCCCTGTCGCACCAACCGCTCCACCATGAGCGAGTTGTTGTCGAACAAGGGGTAATCCTCTTCTTCCACCACTTTTGCGTGGCCCTCGTTCGACCAGCCGCTAGGCACGCCCTCGACAGGAAACTGCTCATCCATCGAATAGGCCAGGTCGACTTCGATCGGCTCACTGCAGCGTGAACATTCCAGAACACACTTCGTGGTGAATTCACCCGTGACGAGAAGCATGTTGCCTGTACTCACGCATTCAAGAAAGCCCTCAACGGGTTCTACGAGGTCTATGTCTTCCTCTTCGGGAAGCTCGGTGCTCAAATCCACGGCGACTTTTTTGCCGGGGTGTTGAAGCGCCTCGTTCAGGTCCAAAAGGTCATCGCGCTTCATAGAAGGAACGTGATTCTACCCGGCCCAGGACTATGGAACCATGGAGCCCCTGTTTCACGTTTGTCGTATGATAGAAGGAACACAATGAAGAAAGGGATTCTCATCGCTGCCGCTGTCGCCGTCGGAGGCCTCCTCGCTCTCCAAGCCAACACTTGGATAGAAAACCGACGCGCTCTCACCGGAATGACGAAGTCACCCTTTGAGGTGGACGGAAAACCCATTCTCGTGCAGAACAAGACCGTGCCCGCGGGGTTGCCCGATCTGCGAGCCGCATCGAAACGTGTGCTCCAATCTGTGGTGAGCGTCGATGCAAGCGCCATCGAAGACTTCTTCGGCCAGCGACAGGTCACAAGCCTTGGGGGAGGATCAGGGGTCATCATCTCTGAAAACGGCTATATCGTGACAAACAACCACGTGATCACGAATTCCAGCCGCGGCCGCCCCGCCGAGCTTCTCAGGGTCCACCTCCCCGATGACACCATCGTCGAAGGCAAACTTGTTGGATTCGACCAACGCTCCGACCTTGCCGTGATCAAGGTGGATCGAAAGGGCCTCATCCCCATCGACCAAGACGCTACGTACAAGCCGGAGATAGGAGAATGGGTCATCGCGGCCGGCAGCCCCTTGGGTTACGACAACACCATCAGTGTCGGCGTTATCAGCTCGCTGAACCGAGAAGTTGATCTGAGCGCCTCTGGAAACGAGCAGAGAGGGGGCGCAAGCATCCTCACCGAAGCAATTCAAACAGACGCTGCGATCAATCCTGGTAACTCTGGCGGAGCGCTCACGAACGTAAACGGCACTCTGCTAGGCATCAATACGGTCATTGCGACCAATACCGGAACCAATGTAGGAATTGGGTTCGCCATTCCTGCCTCCAGGCTCCGGCAGGTCGCTTCGGACATCATCAAGTATGGATATGTGAAGTATGGTTTTCTGGGCGTGACCGTGTATCAAAATTCCGAGGTTCTCCGATACGAACGAGCCCGAAGAGACTATGAAACTCAGGTCGGGGCATACCCACCCTCCGAGGGCCTCATCGTCGAGGTCGTGCGTCCCGATTCCCCCGCCGCAAAGCTGGGAATCGAAAGGTACAGCATTCTCCTCTCTATCGACGGCAAACCCATGCAAAGGCCGGTGGACATGCAAAAGGCTCTGCTCACCGCTGCCCCCGGAACAAAAGTCAAAGTGAAGTTCTGGAAGATGGGGAAGACCTACGAGGGCACCGCAACATTAACAGAGTTAAAGAACAATTGATAGTTGGGAGAATACTTCACCCCGAACCTATCGTCTAAAATTCATGGCGCACGAATCCTCTGATTTCATGTCCATCTTCGCCGACGGACTGCCACAGTTTCTCGATATTTTGCCCCCCGTGGTACGAGAGAAACTCCAAATCGCCCCGGACATCGAGGCGCTGGTAGAGGTCGTCTTAGACTATGGACGCCCTGCCGAACTCCGGTTTCACGATCGGGTCGAGAGGCTTTCGAACGTCTCGGTGTCCGAGCACGACATCGAGTACGTCGTGAAATCAGTAGGCGATTTTGGCGATGACAATCGCGCAGGCATCGAACGAACACTTCATAGAATCTCCGCGATCCGAAACCGGCATAGTAAAGTCATCGGTCTCACTTGCCGCGTGGGACGCGCCCTCGAAGGCACGATTGATATCATCGATGATATTGTCCGGTCCGGCAAGTCCATCCTTCTTCTTGGAAAACCAGGGGTCGGAAAAACCACGAAACTGCGAGAAGTCGCCCGTGTTTTGGCTGATGAGGTGGAAAAGCGAGTCGTCATTGTGGACACATCGAACGAAATCGCCGGAGATGGCGATGTGCCGCACCCTGGAATTGGCTCCGCCCGGCGTATGCCCGTTCGGCGGACCTCTGAGCAGCACGCGGTCATGATCGAGGCGGTCGAAAACCACATGCCAGAAGTCATCGTGATCGATGAGATTGGAACCGAGCAAGAGGCAGGGGCCGCCCGCACCATCGCCGAACGAGGCGTGCAACTCATCGCCACCGCGCACGGCCAAACGCTCGAAAACTTGATGCTGAACCCCACGCTTTGTGATCTTGTAGGGGGCATCCAAGCCGTGACCCTCTCGGACGACGAAGCTCGCCGCCGAGGAACCCAAAAGACTGTGCTGGAGCGCAAGGCTCCGCCCACCTTTGATGTCGTAGTCGAACTGCTGGACTACGACCGGCTCGCTGTCCATAGCAATGTCCAAAAGACCGTCGACTTGATCCTGCGCGGCGTTCCGCCGAAGCCCGAGATTCGAGTACGACGGGCACCGGGCAACGTCGAGGTAGTGCAGATGGAGGTTGCTCCAGATCTGTCCGCTCCAGGGTTCAACGAGCGTTTCCCAACGCTCGGACAAAGGCCGGATCACCTCGACAATCGAACTCATGCACCTCTCCCGAAGGGGAATCCTGAACCTCCGACGAAGCAGATTGTAAAAGAGCTTCGGCCAGAGCGCAGAGACAGCAAACCTGCCCCTAGCCTGATCAAGGTTTTTCCTTATGGCATCGCACGGACCCGATTGGAAAGAGCGATTCGAGAACGGCGAGTGAACGCTTTGATCGTCAACGATTTGCATCAAGCGGATGCTGTTATTGCGATCAAATCGACCTACCAGGCCAACCCGACCAAGCTTCGTGAGCTCGGACGCCCGATTCCTACCTCGGTGGTAAAGAGCAACACCTTTGGTCAAATCGCGGGAGCCCTTGAAGACTTGGTGAATCAGCTCGGCAAGATCCAGCCCGATGAGTCTCAAGCCATCGAAGAGGCCGCTGCCGCCGTGGACATGGTTCTCCAGACAGGAAAGCCAGTGGAGCTGAATCCTCAGGTCGCCCACAATCGAAGAGCCCAAATCCAACTCGCGGAAAGGAAGAAGCTCTCTGCCGAAGCCGTCGGGCATGAGCCAGACCGGCACGTGCGCATCCTCCCTCCCGGCTCTTAGCTCGCTACGGGATATGACTAGTTAAACAACCCGGCTGCAAAATCAGCCGGGTTAAAATCTTTCAGATCTTCGGCTTGCTCTCCTACTCCAATGAGCTTGACCGGGATGCGAAATCGTTCATAAATCCCAATCAAGGCGCCGCCTCTTGCCGTTCCGTCAAGCTTCGTCAAAACGAAGCCTGTCACCCCTGCCGACTTGCCAAACTCTTCGGCCTGACGGATCGCATTTTGGCCCGTGTTTGCATCGAGCACCAGCAAAACCTCATCGGGCTGCCGCCCCAAGCCCCGCTCGGCGACACGCCGCACCTTCGCAAGTTCCTCCATCAGATGTCCCTTGCTATGTTGCCTACCGGCCGTATCGGCGATCACCACATCAATTCCGCGGGCCTTCGCCGCCTGAATAGCGTCAAAGATCACCGAGGCAGAATCTGCTCCCTGCAGGGTGCTGACAAACTCAGCCCCCGACCGTTTCGCCCAAATCCCTAGTTGCTCCACCGCGGCCGCCCGGAAAGTATCTCCAGGGGCAAGAAGCACCTTCTTGCCTTGCTTCACTAAGCGAGTGGCGAGCTTGCCAATCGTTGTGGTTTTACCAGCACCGTTCACTCCAACTACCAAGATGAGCGTTGGCGAAGCCCCCAAAGAAATGCCTCCTTGTTCATTTTGCGTAAACCGGTCCGCGATGGCCTTTTGCAGGCGTTCCTTCATAGCTTCGGGTTCGGTGATCTTCTCATCTCGAACAGCCTTTCGTAGCTCCTCAAGGATCTCCCCTACCGTCTGCACGTGGGTATCGGCCGCAAGGAGAGCCTCTTCCAGCTCTTCATACAGTTCTTCGTCGATGACTCCTCGACCGAGCATTCGGTCGATCGACTGCATCAGCTTCTTAAACAACGGGAGCCTCCTTCGCGCGGTCCAGGCGCTCTGGCGCACTCACTCCCAGCAAGTGGAGGGCTCGGAAGAGAGCCAAACGCGCGGCCTGACAGAGCGCCAGGCGAGCCCCCGCCAATCCAGGATCGTCGGCGATGAGCACCCGGCATGAGTCGTAAAACGCATGGTAGGCACGCGACAGGGTGATCGCATAGGTCGCGATCCGGTGGATCGCAAAGTCCTCAGCACATCGCTTGACCTCGTAAGGAAGGTCACTTACCATCTTGATGAGCTCGACCTCACGCGGATGCACCAGGCGCGAGAAATCTGCCTGAGAACGGCTCACTCCCTCTGCCTCGGCCCTCGCCACCAGGCTGCAGATCCGGGCATGAGCGTACTGCACGTAAAAGACCGGGTTGTCATCGCTTTGCTTGCTCGCGACGTCGAGGTCAAAGTCAAAAGTTGTATCATGCGACCGCATCAGATAGAAAAAACGGGCAACATCTGCCCCTCGGCGAAGCTGCTCCTCCATGGGGGCCTCTGGAATCATAAGCTGACCCACTTCAGCCATCAAATCGCGCAGTGCATAGATATTTCCGTCTCTTTTTCGCATCGGAGCCGGTTTTCCATCCTTCATAAAGCGCACGAGCTGGAAAATTTGCACCTTCAGCTTCTTTTTGGCCTCTTCAAGGGCTGCCAAGCAAGACGCCTTCTCATCAGGAGAAGTGTAAAGCTGAGCGTCGATCTCAGAGAACTCGTCGGCCACTCCAACCGCGTCTTTCTTGAGCATGGAGCCCACAACCGCGGTCAATCGAGCGATATAGCCATGGTGATCTGGCCCCAAAACCGTAATCAGCTTATCTGCGTTGGCGGGCCGGTTGAACTTATCCTTGTGGTAAGCGACGTCGCTCGCGATGTAGGTCAAGCGACCGTCCCGGCGTCGCAAGACGCGGTCCATGTCATCGCCAAACTTCGTGCTGCGCAGCCAAAGCGTTTGCGACTCTCCAGCAGTCTCCAGAGGGTTTCCTTCGTCATCCACGGGGGCCTCCTGGACTTCCTTCACCACCTCCGCGATCTTGCCGCCTCCCGCCATTTTCAGAGTCGTTCGGTACGGCTCCTCGTCTGCGACCCCTAGGCGAATCAAGTCATCAACATTTTTCGCTACAGAGCCATCATTGTGAATACTCTGCTCACTAAACCATGTATCGAATTCGACACCGAAGAGGGTCAGCGCTTCGCGCTGTGCTTCAATCATCAAACGTTCCGATTCCGCCCGATAGTCCGCTCCCGGTTGGAGCTTTTTCGCGACTTCCTCGACGTAGTCTCCTCGATAGCCTTTCTCAGGAAACGGAGTCTTTTCCACGTACGACCGAACCGACTCGGCAAACAAGCGCATCTGCTCTGAATTGACACCGTCGTTGATGTAATATTCGCGATGGACCGTGTTGCCTGCGGCCTCGAGCACGTTGCAAAGAGTGGAGCCGTACGCGGCGCCCCGTCCCGAGCCAATCGTAATCGGCCCGTTCGGGTTTACCGAAACAAACTCGACATTGATCCGCTGCGGATTCTCGGCCGCCACGTTTCCAAAGCTTTCTCCCGCCGCCAAAATCTCTTCCACGAACCCCGCCATCCAATCGGGCTTGAGTCTTAGGTTGATAAAGCCAGGGCCTGCGATGGCGACCTCGGCGATGGCTTCGTCCTTCTCTAGTTCCTTCGCCAAAAGTTCTCCAAAGGCGCGAGGATTCATGCCGGCGCGGCCCGCGGCGACCATCGCGATGTTCGTTGCATAGTCGCCATGTTCCGCCACCTTCGGTGGAGAAACCTCCGGCTCGCCCCATGCCACCCCCGCAGGGAGTTTCCCGGCCGACTGGAGGGCCTCAAGGCAGGACAAAATCTTCGCAGAGAGAGCAAATCGAATCAAGGTCCATCCTATGTACCCGATTGGTCGAATCTTCGCACCGAGTCAGCGCCTCGCTTCAATCAAAATCGAGGGCCACATCCATGTTTGGCGCGCTGTGGGTGAGCGCCCCTACCGAAATGAAATCAACCCCGGTTTTCGCAATCGCACTCACTGTGGAGAGATTGACCCCGCCGCTGGCTTCGGTCAATAGCTTGCCCCGGCACTTCTTCACGGCGGCCGCCATATCCTCGAGCGTCATGTTATCGAGCATCACGATGTCCGCCCCACCCGCGTTCAGAACGCGATCGAGCATCTCTAAGGAGGAAACCTCGATCTCCACCTTCTTGTATCCGTGGGTTGCATCGATGGCCCGCCGAAGAGCCACCTCGACCCCTCCAGCCGCCGCGATGTGGTTGTCTTTAATAAGCACCGCATCGAAAAGGCCCATTCTATGGTTGCAACCCCCTCCATGGACCACCGCCGCTTTCTCCAAAGTGCGCAGACCCGGCGTCGTCTTTCGAGTATCCAAAATTCGAGCGTCCGTGCCTTCTGTCAAGCGCACGTAGGCCGCCGTGAGAGTGGCAATTCCGCTAAGATGGCCCAAGAAGTTGAGCGCCGTTCGCTCGGCCATCAGGAGGCTTCGAGCCACGCCGGCAATCCGCACCAACTCCTGACCTTCCTCCACAGCATCTCCGTCTTCTACCAAAATCTCGACTTCGCAGGTGGGATCGACGAGCGCAAAAGTCAAGTCAACGCAGTCGATTCCGGAGATCACCCCTTGTTGGCGGGCCACGATAGCCCCTTCTCCAATATCACTCCCCAAGACCACCGCTTCCGATGTCACATCCCCCGTTTCGCCCAGGTCCTCGGCGAGCGCAAGCTCTACCGCACGTTCATATACAGCATCTCTAATCATATTCTTGAATCAGCAGGAATCAAATCCTGATCAAAATAGTTTCTCCACGCATGGCTCTCCTCTTCCCAGATCAAGCGGCTATGCCGCTTAAACTCAGGATCGAGAGAAGGGAAGTCTACACGGCAATGGGCCCCTCGCGATTCGCGCCTATCCAGCGCCACCTCGGCGATTCCCCAATTGAGCCAAGCCACCCCCCGATCCCAGCTCTGGATGGGCAACTCTTCGTAGTACCCCCGGAACGTGGTGATGGCTTTCTTCAGGCCTTCTTCTTGGCGGACAAGCCCCACTCGGTCCCACATTTCTTTTCGCATCGCTT
>CAZBXR010000011.1:0-12244 GCA_964496145.1 uncultured Chthonomonas sp.
CTTGGGGGAGGTCGCCTGTTCGGTAGGTGCGGCATTTACCACCAAAAGCGTCAACGATGCCGCCGCGATCAGTGAAACTCCCGTCAATAGTTGCTTGTACAGCGGGGAAGCGACTTCCACAAATTCCCAATGGGTGGGAGAGCTCAATGCTGAAAGGAGCTTCGAGGGTTTGCCGGGACAAGGGACGGGAGAAAAGGCCGCAGCTCAGGAACCGAAGTACTACCCCAAGGCGAAAGTCAGCTACGAGGATTTTCAGGGTCTCGTAGAGAAGGTGGAGGCGCACCGCGCCAGTCGGCTCGTCAACCTCGATACCTTCCTCAAGATGAGCCGCGAACCGGGGGTCATCGTCCTTGATTCACGTTCGGCCTTCCGATACGATCGAATCCACCTGAAGGGCGCGAAGCACCTCGCCTTTACCGATTTCACGCAGGATAGTCTGGCGAGAGTCATTCCCAGCTTCGACACCAAGATCCTGATCTATTGCAACAACAATTTCGACGGCAACGAGAGAGACTTTACGTCCAAAATCGCCGCGCCGGTTCCGGTCTCGAACAGCCCTGCCTCCAAGCAAATTGTCGCCCAAACCAAGCCCCTCATGATGGCGCTCAACATCCCTACCTACATCAATCTGTATGGTTACGGCTATCGCAACGTCTACGAACTGGATGAACTAGTCCACGTGAGCGACAAGAGAATCACTTTCGAAGGGACGGAAGCGCGGAGATAGCCTTTGGGCCTGGAAGAGTCTGCACTTTAGTTCACTAGTTGGTGGTCGCTTGATATGATCATCGGTTTGCCGTGGTTGCGATGAAGGCATCTCAGAAGACGCGGCGGGCATAGCAGACCCACGAGTGCGCCGAAGTTGTGTGCTACCCCTTCACCAGAGACGCTATTGCCCAATCTTCTAAATGGGCAATAGCGTATTGTCGCTCACTTATGTAAGCGAGTTTTCGTCTTCCTCCTCTAATCTGCCAGCGCGTGCATTTTCGAGCTTCGCAAGCTGAGTTAGCTGCGCCATGTAGAGAACGTGCCGATCTGCGTAGACTTTCAGGCTAGCGGGCTTCTTCCCTCCAAAGAAAAAGCCCTTAATCTCGTTAATAATCTCGAAAATCCAACCGATCTTCTCCATCAGTTTGGGGAAAAGCTTATACCCGACCTTCTCAACAACCTTTTTGACCAGGTCAAAAATGTCACCAAGTGCTAGTTTTGACATGGGGTTTATTGGAGATTTCGACATCGCCAGCCCGCGGTCCACGAGTGACTGGCCTGTGCTCAGCCGCAAAGAAGCGGTAGCGTCGGAAATCTGAGTCGCTGACGCCGTGGCTAGCGCATGGGTTAAGGTGTCGCAGAGGGCGTCGATGTTCGTTCTGAGTTGTTGCCCGAAGGGTCGAACATAGTCTCGTTCCTCGTCGTCTTCGCAAGTTCCTAGGGCAAATTGCTCCATGACGTCTGGCAGCTTGCGCACTGCGTCAAAGAACATTGCGAGCTGGTTTCGCTCGTTCGGCTGATCAGTTGATACTTCATCTTTTTTCATTTTGTTCCTCGTGAGATCACGATGAGGCAATCTCTAGAATGATTCTCACGCGTGTACGGCAAGAAAACTGTGACTCAAGTCACATCGGGGCGAAAAGCGAGAAGCATGTTGGCCACACTTGGGTTTTTGGTGCGCTGAGATACTGGTACAGGGGGGCGAGACTGTCACGACTGCGCCAATGCCCTGACTCGACCGCGATCTTGAATACGGTAATCTCAGCCCCGGCCATGAAGCTAGGGTGGGACGATCTATTCTTACGCCTTGAAGAGAATCTGCGGACGATCGTTTCGTGGCAGCCCGAAGACCCGGATCCATCGGCTCAACGGTGCGAGCAATCGCGGCATCGGACGCTGGGGCACCTGCGAGCTTGTCAAGAGCAATGGCTCATCGTGCTAAGAGCGTTCCTAGAGTGCGAAAGCCCTAGTGTCAAGATTGTTCATTCTTGGCGAGTATTTGAGGTTCAAAAGTATGCCCACTTGCCCTGGGAAGTGCACTTGCGCAAGTTTGTGCTTGATCGAGAAGAGTGGATGCGACTCCGCGACGAGCCATTGCGAGACCGGAGCGGGCTTCGAAATGGAATTCAAGATTCGACCTTGGGGCTCACGCGCAGGCTCGCATGTCACGAGACTTCGCATTTGAGCGTGTTTACGCACGAATGACCAGCCGACCCGCATCACTGAGGTGGCGTCAAGGTTGGCTTCCCCTTGATCCAGCCCAAGGACTCGAAGAATTCGTCTGTGCTGATCAAGGTTTTGGTCCTCCAAGGCTCTTCGTTAAAGAACCCATGGCCTTGCTCCGGAAAACCGAGCAGCTTGCATGCATTTCCGTCCGCTTTCATCACGTCGGCAAACGTTTGTGCGGTCTCGTAGGGGACGGTTTTGTCGGCATGACCGTGAAAAATCAGGGTCGGCGGAGCTCCGGGTTTGACATAGTGGACCGGCGAAATCTTGGACGGTTCTGTGCCCAAAAACGCTTTGTTGGGCACGGCTTGTGACCCCGCAAATGGCTGGCCGGGAAGAGCGGCGAGCATGAGAGCCGGGTTGAACAGAACGAGAGCATTCGGCTCGGCGCTGATCTTTTGATCCTCGCCTGGCTCGTCGAACTCGTGGATGAAGGCCGTGCAAGCCGCCAAATGTCCGCCCGCCGAACCACCCCCGGCCGCAATTTTGTTCGGGTCAACCCCTAGCTTTTGTGCGTTGGCCCGTACCCATCGAATCGCCGATCGGGCGTCGGCAACCGAATCGATCACCTTGGATTGGTGGCGCGATCTCACGCGGTAGTCCGCCGTAATCGCGACCATGCCCCGCGAGGCGAGGTATCGAGCCTGGGTTTCAAACTGCTTGGGCGATCCTGAGCTCCAGCCGCCTCCGAAAAACAGGACAATAGCGGGCCGGAGCTTGTCTCGCTTGGTCTTTGCATCCTCAAAAATGTTGAGGCTGAGCGTTGTGCCGTTCACGGTCTTGTAGGCCTCGTTCCTGGCTCCATCGGTCTTCGAGGTCTCGCCTCGCGGGTGGGCCGCGCACCCCATTTGCCCGCAGAGACCCAGGCAAAGAACGAGCTGAGTGAACTTCTTCATAAGACTAAACTAGAGACTGTAGAATCCGTGGTTCAGCACAAGAACGTCTCCGTTGCGTAGACGCGGTCTCCGCTGAAGTCGGAAGTAGCGTAAGATCCTGTACTTGTACCCATCCTACTTTTGGAATGCTTGCTTTAGACAGTACGCAATGCCGGCCAAGGATCCCGATGCAAACAAGATGAGCGCTATAAAGTTCGCCTCACTAAAATTCGGATTGCACGTACCAGGATCAAATGCGAAGCTGAAACCGAGGATAGGACCCGGCAAAAGACTAAATGCCATAGTCAGCCACTCTCCTTTGCTCCACTTCTTCTTCAATCTATATCACGCTTCGTGTAAGGCCCGACCAAAAGATAACATCCAGAGTTAAGGATTTCGATTCGTTGAAGGATACCTGGCTGTAATGTTCGAAGGCGAACATAAGGTGCTTGTACTAAACGTGCTCTTCGGAACTATGGCTCGACTCACATGTGGCCCCTAGGCAAGTGACTGTTATCCAAAAAGTGGGACGAACCGGATAGCCCGATGAATCTCTTTTTTGTGCTGAGGTTAGCTTGGAAATCTTAGCTGCTTAAAAGCGTTTTGGGTCGAAGGCAGAACCATCGACCCAAAACGCATTGAACCGAAGAAGACCCTTAGCCCTTGGAGGCTCGCTTTCTTCGGCGCATGAGCAGGCTGCCGGCGGCGAGGCAAGCCAAAGTAGAAGGCTCAGGAACTGGAGCGACATTCACGCGAAAGGCAGTAAGCTCGGCGGGGCCAACTTTATAAGTTGAGGTTGGATTGCCAAGCGAACCCTCCACGCTCCCAAACTTAATCAGGCCGGTGACGCCTTGGTTGTTGATGTACCAACCAGAATAGAGGCCTGATCCAGCAGTCGACTTTGCTTCGATCCAATACTTGGTGCCTGCAACCAGTTCGATGCTTGGATTCGAATTGGTGAGGGTTTTGAGGCCCCCGGTGGTCAGATCAGAGGAGAATTCGGCGATCAATGCGCCAATGTCATCGCCTGAATCTTTGAACAGCGAGATTGTGGCGGTGGCAGGCGTCGAGGAAGCCTGCAACCTCATCTCGATGGTGGTGAGTGTGCCGGTGACCGAGGGAGTGAACTGGCTTGCAATCCGGGCGTCCCGAATATCTCCGAACCCCCAACCAAACGACTTGGTTGAGTTTTCGGGTCCGAAAGTGTTGTAGGCCACGACCGCTTGGCTGGTGACTGCGGCCAGCGAGAAGCAGAGTAAAGAGATCAATTTATTCATAAAAGCATTCCGACCGGATCGGTATCTTCTTAGATTGATCCGGCTGTCCACATAGACCGGAGGGCCTTGACTACAGTTCGATCTGCGCGGATTTTTGTTGAAATTCCACCTAATTCTTCAATGGCCTTAACGAAAGTCGGGCAGGCGCGTGCGATTCAAGGCGTTAGCTCTCCTGAATCATCTGCAAACGCAGCACCAAGGCAAATGGCGTGGCCAGGGAAAAGAGAAGCGGGCACTGAAAAACCGCCTCGCCCGAGCGGTGTTATTCACTATAATGTTTTCATGCGACGCGCATGTTTCTTGCTCCTGCTTCTGGCAATCGCATGTGTTTTGCCCCGGATGGGCAACGCAGAGCTAGTCGAGAGCAAGCATTGGCTCGTACGAAAAGCGGCCCAAAAGGATATCGATGCGCTCACCGAATACCTCGGGTTTCCGAACCCAGAGATGAAGAAGGGAGAAGCGGTCGCACTGATTGACGTGACCGGTCTCCGAGCCGAAATCCTGGTTGTGGGGCCGATTGAAGGCAATGCCATAGAGTATGCCCAGGTCCTTGACGACTGGCGATCCGCGGCCGGTTTCGTCGGGGACGTGCAGTACTCGCAGGAAGATGATTGTGCCGCGGCGAAAGTGTCGGTGGGGACCCACCGTTTTGGAATCCTCGACGGAAGCTTAAAGCTCCATCTGAATGACCTTCGGCAGAGGCTCCAGACGGTAGAGCCCAAAACCTCTGTCGCCCTCCGGGTGGTGTCGAAGGTGCCGGTGCAAATTTCTGATAAGCCTGACAAGGTCACGCAATCCGGAGTGCGATATTGGAACCTGACGTCGAAGGATTTGGCAAAGCCCTATCTGATAGTCGAACTCAATGTGCCCACGTCTCTCGTCGTCTCCTTCGTCAGTTGGGCTCTGTTCTTGCCTGTTTGGACATTCGTTTCCTATCTGATCTTTCGACGTTGGCGGGTAAATTCAAGCGCGCCTATCGAACGGCAGAGGCACGCATTCATCCGCATTGTTAACCGAACGCTCTATAGTGGATTAGTCCTCCACGTTGTTACCTTGGCGCTTGCCGTACGGACGAAGTATTTCGACCCCCTGAGTTATGTGTGGTTTGGTGATTCTTGGATCAATGCTTCCTCAGTGTTTCCTGTGGTTACCATTGTCCTTGCAGTTATTGCTTTTGTGGCCATCCCTACACTAGGAAGAAAGATTTTCGGCCCCACACCTCTTGAGATCATTCTTCAGGAAGAAAATAGTTTGGAGGTTGAACCAGACCCCACGCCCGGCCTCACCGAGTTCGAAATGAAGGTGAACCATTGGATAAATTCTGTTCGTGCAATCTTAGTAGGGCTTGGGATTGTGATCATTGTGTATGGGTGGACACTTTCAGATTCAAGCCCCTACAAGAAGTTTGCGGCTCCGACGGGTTTCATCGTGTTCGCACTGGTGCCGAGCTTGTTATCGTTCTGCTATATCCGGAAAAAATTGGATCCATTCGCTCAACCTCGTGGCCAAGAAGCATGGGAGATCTTGACCGAGAAAGTGGCAGAAATATCGGAAAAAGCCGGGATCACACTTCAACCGGTTCTCCTCCACGAACGAGATCACGGCAGATACTCCGCCTATGCCACCGGGAAGAACTCCATCAGCGTCACGCCGTCGATCGTTTTAAGACTCAGTGAAGAGGAAGTTGATTGGACTTTGGCGCGTGAGGCCGCGCGCCATAAGTTGGCGCATCGACGAAAAAGGTGGCTGCTCTACCTCGGTTTGGCTTTGGTCCCGTGTACTTTCATTCTGGTGTTCTTGTTGTTCGTTGAGCTAGATGCTCAGTCAAGAAGAGTGGGGACCATACTCATGTCGTACATTCTTGCCCTGATCGCACTTTCGAGACTTCCGGTGTGGCAGCTGACGCAACAGGAATATGCCGCAGATGCCTACGCTACCAGGCTCCTTGGCAACAAGGAGGCGGGGATCACGGCGCTCAAGAAACTTACGCTGGGCTCGACCCTGCCCGGTATCCACGATGTGGACATGGATGGACATCCTGCCTTGCAAAAGCGCATCGCAAAGATCGAGGCACTCGATCTTTCAGCTCCAAATGCTTCGGTCTGAACTTGTGTTGCCGCGATGCAGGAGAAGAGGGTTTTTGTACTTGATCGGGCTCGGCTGAATCGTGAGGGAACCCTTTTGGGTGGCGGGTAGTAGTAAGTGCCAAATGTCTGACTTCGACAAGGCCATGGAGACGTTCAAGAAGCTTTTCTCATCCCCCAAGAAAAAAGCAACGCCTGAGCGAGACGTCCTTTCCCTGTACGAGCCTCTCGCGCAGGAGTGTGTGCGGATTGTCACGGCCGGAACCGGGAAATCGGCCTTCTACCCGAAGCCGGTGATGGCGGCTGGGGGAGCCTGGCCCTGTCTCCATGACCGACCCATGGTTCTGACGCTCCTCGTCGACCTGAGCGAACTACACCAGTGCCACAAGCTTCCTTGGCTGCCCGAGAAGGGCGTTTTGCTCTTCTATGTAGATCACGAGGAATATTGGGAGGCAGACGCCGTGCGTGTGATCCATGTTCCTGACGCCGAGGGACTTGTGCCTTTCGAGGCTCCTGATCATGAGTTTCAGGAACGAAAGGTGGGGTTTGAAAGGGTGAAGACCTATCCGAGCGCTGAGCGGCGAGAGGTTCAATCCTTTACGACCGACGAGATCAACGCGTGGGACGAATGGAAAGATGAGCAGTTTGAGGATCGGGCCTTGCACCAGATAGGGGGATACCCCGAAGCGATCCAGGCGGACACCATGGAGAGGGACGCCGAATGTCATCGGCGACAAGACTATCGAACTCCGCTTGGAGAGGGTTTTGATCCTGCGAGTTGGAAACTGCTGCTGCAGTTTGACTCCGACGATGATCTGGGAGTTGCCTGGGGCGATGCCGGAATGCTGTATGTCTTCCTTCACGAGGACGATGCCCGAGAGGGAGACTTCTCCAAAGTGTTTGCTTGCACCCAGACTTGCTGAGAGGGGAGCGTCCCGTCTTCCACGGCTCTGGCTCCAAAGTCGGCGCCGCCAAGAACCCAGGGGTAGACTCGCTCCGTCTAAAGCTCTTCGCCGAGAACTCGTTTTACGCTTCCGCCTTATCGTACTCGTCCTTCAGCGCCTTGAGTACGTCACGCGGGACTACTTCATCGCCCTTGGCCGTGCCTTTGTCCCTTAAGGAGAAAGTTGCCTTTAGTGCTATCTCTTCGATTCTTCGATAATCATACGATGCGGTGTTTTGATTGCCAGATTGGCTCCTGCCAACGGCCCAGTCACAGTAGGTTTTGGCAAAGTCTGGAACCTGGATTAGGGACAGAAGAGGTACCTGAACCATCCTTCTCCGGGCTCGACTAAAAAAGGCCATATACTGCTGTTCCATCGTCCGTTCAACCCAGTTCTTATCGGCATAGTCAAGCTCCGGGCTCCATGACATGATCAGGGCCACCGGTGCCCCTTGATCACAATAGTCTATGAGAGTGCGCAGATCCTCGAGAATCCTAGCGCGTCTAAGCTCACTGAAGCTCGGCCGCATAAGGTCTTCAAGTTGGTCAATGAAAAGAAAAAGCTTGCTTATTACCCCAGCACTGCGTGCGACCTTTAGGAAGTCGACAAGTGATTCCACTAACGTGCCTTCACCATCAAGCTTTCCGTAGAGGCCAATCAATTGACCTTTAGTGTGAGACACGCTCCCGCCTCTGAGATACATGGACAGGAGGCCGAGGAATTCTCTCTTCTGGTCCTCAGGCAGGCCATTTATGCGACTGATTCTCGCGGCCACGAGTCCTTCCCCTGTATCTTCTACTCCTACTTTGGCAACATCCCACAGAAGAGGTAACACACTCGCTGGCGCATCGGGATCTTGTGACCTGTATTGCTCAATTGCGGTCAAGAGGAATGCTGATACGTTTGGGCGAGTGTATCCAGCCTTATTCAGCATGGCATGGTAAACAAGAACCTTCGGTCGGGAACTCGCAGATACAGAGGTCCTGTCCAGGCCAGTTTGAAGAGCCCGTAGTATCCGCGTTTTCCCGGACCCAATCGTGCCCCTCAACGTCAATGGCGTCACTGCTTCAGAAGATAGACCGTTCTGAACCCAGTCACCGAGTTCTGAAACGACGCTCTCAAGATGCCCAGTGTAAAAGGGGCCGTCTTCGTCGTCGTGAGGTTCAAATGGGTTTCGATCAAGGCCAAACTTCCCGACCAGCCCCGCTTTTTCTCCGGAGTCTACGAAATTAAACGGATTCTGCATTGGACTTCCTTCGAACACTACGATAGGTGCGTTCACCCCCAAATCGTGAATTATCGGCGTAGATTTCTCGTTCCTCAACTTTGTCAGTCGAGAAATGGTACACCATTTGTTTCTCCTTCGTAATGGCGGTGCCGCCAGTCTCCAGGACGAATGGGAATTCTAGTGAGTTCCCTTCGTGCATTACGAACTGCTCGAACAGCAAGGGCGAGATTCGATAAAACTCTACTAGATTAGCCTGTATCTCCTTTAGTGAGACGGCCCCATCGCGCGCTCCTACTATCTCTTGGACCGCGCTTAAGAGTTCGGCTGACTCAACAACGTTATCGGCAATCCGGGGGACATCGCGCCTGCTAAACTGAATCACCCAGCCAATGCGCCGCGCCACAGCCAGATGGCCCTCGTCGCGGCTGGTGATTCTCTCTCCTCGAACAAACCGTTCAAGAGCCTTTCGGAATCCTCCCAAGTCGCGGAGTAAAGTCCCGACAGTCCCCCAATCATTTTTCCGTACGGCGGCCAATAGTCGGGAGTCTGGGATAGGTTTTCCCTCAGGAGTAGCAGCCCCAAGTTGAATTAGACTACCAAACGTCTCGGCGCGTATTTCCTCTTTTGGACCTACCGGCGGCAAACTGGAGCCAGATAAAAGGACATTTAGTCCTTCGACAAAATACTTGGTTCCCAACCTGTTTCCTTGGCTGACTGGGAATGCGAAACTCGGTTCCGACCTCGGCCCGTTCGCGATTGATTGCCTGGTTGCCTCTGATGACTTTCCCGACAATTCAGGAGTGGTTGTGACCCGTGCCTCAGCTCCAGCAACCGACTCGACCTCGTAAATTGGGTGTGCCCAGTCGCTTGGAACCCCCTTCCCTTGTGTAGCGCGTGAAATCTTGTAACTGGCACCATCTGATGTTAACATGATACTGTCGAAGAGTAACAGTAGCGAGCCTATCACCTGAGACAGGGGCAGAATATGGAGACAGCCATCACCCGCGGCAGGCTGCCAGTAGGACGCGCATGCGTAAAGAGGCTTGTCGAGTTCTAGGTCAGCAGATTCAATGAACAGGGTTTTGTCTACGCCCATAGCGCTCATTGCGCTACGAGAAGCGTTTCGGTCGCCGGTTACAAAGAGTGGCTGCACTTGCTTTGATTCGGAGAGCAAGATTTCTCGCGCTAGCTCTACCAGGAGAACATCCGCATCGGGGCTCTTCTGTCCTGGTGTCACGACTTTGCTCAACATCAGAGCCGCTTTCTCTTCCAGGGCAGGGCGAGAGGTGATGAGATTGGGAGGAGGATTTTCGGTGGCCGCTCGAGCAACACGATAAATTGTCCGCTTCTGGACATCCTTCCAGAAATCCTGTTGGTCGGCGAACCCTGCAAGTTCCCTTTCTACCACACTCATCGCGGCGACCTCAAATCGCTGGTGCCAAAGCGCGTTACAAAGCCAGTGAATGTAACCGTTACAGATTGCAGAGGTGTCAGCGACAATCACAAAAGGCTTGTCCCTCGTAACTTCTCGCCATGCACGGGCATCAGGCCTAGGGTGTAGGAGGCCCGCACAGGTCAGGACTGCCTTTAGGGCGTCTGTGAAACCTTCCCTTGTCTCTCTAGATTTTTGACCTCCTTGTTCGCCTGTAGAATTTACGTTGAGCTTAAACGAAAGGTTGAAACACATGTCAGGCAGGATCACGGACCCGGTTGCTGACAAGACATTGCTACCCTCAGAGCATGTCGCATCAATGGCTACCTTCATGACTCCTTCGCCAGGTGTCTCATACAACCGATCTAGTTCGGCAGCGGAAATGTATTTGGTCACTTGCCCCCCTCGAACTCAATATAGTCCCAGGGAGCCATTAGACTTGCTCGATGACGAAGCGAGGCTTCCACGACAATCCAGCCCAAAATTGTACACTCTACGCCGTCAGATTCTTGCTCCAAAACCCGCCCCGTTGAGCCACGGGGAAGAATGTGTCTCAACGGCATTCTCTGAGTGGTGATGAACCTCCACTCAGCCAGGAGCGCAGCCGTGGCCGTGAGGTCGTCGCGGTTAGTGCGGGCCTGGGGGTCCATGATTGCTTTGAGTGAAGCCAGCAGCGCCTTGCCAGTTTTGCACAAAGCCACTTCTGCTTCTAGGTACTCAGTGCACTTCTCTAGAAGGTTCACTGGTAAATTCTTGTCCATTGATAAGCTCTTCTCGGCCACTAGACGATAATACTTCACTTCTCGTTCCGAAGTTCTCCAAACAATAGTAGGTTTGGCTTAGGTCAGCTTCGGCGAATTATGGGCGTAGGTAGTCTGTCAAGCGAAGAGTCCCGTGTACGGGGTGTCCATCGTCTAACGGAGCATTACTACTCTCTTGGTGATCGCATCAGAGTAGGATGTTGACAACTGCCAGTTAAGCTGGGGCCAATTTGCTTCGTGCAAGCGGTTTATGGGCGGTGTGGACCGCGATCAGACTCAAAACAGTGCGGTGAACGATGTCATCGCCACCTTGTACTGCTTGTCGTGGCCAGTTCTTTTGGTGGCCCTCATCATCTGGATCTCCGCAGTCTTTGGCAAAAAGCCCGACGAAGACGCAAAAGAATAAGAATCAAGCATTCAAGCACTTCAAAAACCTCGTTCCTTCGCGGCACACGTTTCTAAGTCCTAGGGACGCGCCCCGTTTTCGGGTACTACTCTTCTTGGGCCACAAAGCTCGCAGAAAAGAACAGTGAAAACTCCTCATAGCATCGTCCTCCTCGCCCTCGGCGCCGCCATCATTGCAGGGCAGACCGGTTGCGCGAAACCGGGGTCACGATTCGTTGGAAGATACGTCGTGACCAACCTCATGATGGAAATCGAGACCGAACTGAAGAGTGACTACACTTTTTCCATGACCTCAGAGGGCTTCCCGGGGCAAAAGACAGTGACGACAGGAACTTGGAAACCCGAGAAGGATTACATCCTTCTCAAGTCACTCGTCGTGAACGGCGTCGATCTTCAGAAACAGGCGGCCGACCAGAAGAAAGAATTTGAGAGCATGTCTAAGAAACATCCAGAAATGAAAAAATATTTGGACCTTGCTCTGGGCCAGAGTACAGAGATGAAACTGCGGCTCTCGAAAGATGGAAAGGTCCTGTCTGGCATTGGGTTCTTTCCGGCGGAAAGGCAATAGAGTTTCCAAAGAGCACTCCCGGTTGGGCATGGGCCATGAAGCCGCTTTAAATGGCCGTTTTCGTCTAACTCCCACGCGGGTAAAGTCCAGGCTATGCACGTCCTTCTCATGGGTTTGGTGCTCTCGGTTTCAGATCGCGGGGGAGCCCTGAATGAACTGGCGACCCGCCATGCGAAGGCTTCCAAGCCGCCGGTGGATTCGGCGGCATTGTCGACCCTCAACACAAGCGTCCTCGATCTCATTGACCAGGGAGTGGTGAAGCAACCCCACGAGTTCCGGCTCGCCGCTCAGCTCTTCACCGATTTCCGATTTAGGTTCAATATCACCCGGGTTCGGCACGAACTCATCCTCGCCGGGTTGGCTCAAGACCCGACGATCGCGCCAGAGACGATTGCGAAAACCTGGGACGCATTTTTGATCTCCACAGGTCGAAAGCAGAGAATTGGCTCATTCCAA